>DWXS01000007.1 GCA_019119045.1 Candidatus Mailhella merdavium
AATTCTCCCATGAGTATGAACATGGGTACTACGGAATACATGTAGTTTGCCGCCGTGCTGTAGGAGTTCACCCCCATCATATTGAGAGCGGGAGCCGGGAAGGGATAAACCAGGAGCATCCCCAGAAAGCCGACGACCAGCATGGCCAGACCGACAGGAAGTCCGAGCAGCAGGGCCAGCATGAGCAAGGCCATGCCGGATGCGCCGAGCAGGGTTTTATGGGTTGTCCATGGAAATTCTCCAAGCAGCCATGGGCTGGCAATAAGCAGGGCGAGAAGGATCAGTGCCATGAGCAGGAAGAAGCCATGGTGATGTTTCAGCAGGTTGGCGGCTGCTTCCACAGTGGTGGCCAGCAGAGAAAAGGCAGTCATGAACGCGCCGAAGGCTGCGAAGAACACGAAGAGCCAGATCGGCAGGGAAAGAATCATGCTTACTTCGCCCGAGGCGAATTTATCCATGCCGAGGATGGAGAGTCTCCATGCAATGACGCCGAAAACCACAGTGGTTACCCCGTACAGGGCGCATTTGAGCAAATCGGATGTGCGTTCGGAAAAACGGTTGCAAATCAATTCGACATAGATATGTCCGCGCTCGTCCTGAATATAGGCCAGAGTCGCATATACGACGATGACCTGAAGAAATTCGACGAGTTCCTGCGCGCTGGACATGGGGTGATGAAATAAGCCTCCGATGACATCGAGAGTCGTGGGGATGGCCATGAGACCGACGCTTGCAGCGCCGAGTATGAATATTTTGGCGTTGATCGCGCGGGAAATCTGATTAAGCCTCGCGCTCGCCCGCTCCAGTAATATGCTCATAAAGGCTCCGTCGGTAGGGCAAAAATGCCGGGAGAAAGGGATGTTTCAATGGAGAAGCGTATCGAGGGCTTCACGATACATTGCCGCGTCGTCACCCCGAACCGGATGACGGCGCGGCTGACAACCTGTGTGTTTGACACGGAAGAAATCGTGAATGCCCTGAAGCGGATATTCGTGACGGGGCGGCGTCTGATTCAGATGTTAAAGCTCCTGAATGTACCGCCGGGAATGAGACCTGCTACTGGGCGGAATATTGTGTCACAAGTTCCGTTGCCCGTGCATAGAGTTTTCTTGCAACATCCCCCTGGCCGCGCTTTTCGCAGTCGGCGAACCATTCGTCGACAACGGGGCGGGTAAGTTCACGACCGCGCGCGATATCTTCGGCGGACAGCTCAAATATCTGCTGGCCTGCCTTCTTAATGGTTTCAATGTCATTCAGAGCGCCGAGGTCGGTCACCTTGCCCCACAGTTCAAAGCGTTCGCGGTTCAGCGTTTCGTCCAGAATGGCGCGCAGATCGTCAGGCATGGACTGATATATATCGCGGTTCATGCACATATATACGCCGTTTCCCATAAGGTTGGCGGTAGTGCTGTAATTCGTGGCTTCATATATTTTGGTGCTGACGACAAAGGCATACGGGCAGACAATGGCGTCCACCTGACCGCGCTGCAGTGAAAGATAGCAGTCGCTCATGGGGACGCTTACAGCGGCGGAGCCCAGGGATTGAATGATGGGGACTATGCTGGCGGAAATGGCTCCGATTTTCAGGCCGCTGGCATCACTGATATTGTGAATGGGGTTTTTGACCGTATGAAACTGGAACTGTGCCCCGCTCCATCCGCCGAACAGCTTGGTATCTTTATATTCAGCGCGTAATTCGGGAAACTCCTCAAGAAGCTGGCAGAACACCTTTGAGGCAACTTCTGCTGAGGGATACATCATAGGCATATCAATAATATTGGAGAGCGGAAGCGCGCCTTTTACTCTTTGCGTTACCTGCGCCCCCATGTCGATGACGCCGCTTTTTACACAGTCATAAACATCGGCGTCGGGACATATGGTATTTGGATTATAGAGTTCCAGAATCATACGACCGCCGGACTTTTCCTTAAGTTCTTCGCCCCAAGGGATAAAACCGTCCTTAACCACGGGGTGGGTAGGCATGGCGAACGAGGTCATTTTTATGATCAAAGGATTTTCCGGAGTAAATTCTGCAGCTTGCGCCGGGGTAAGCGTCAGACAGAATGTAGACAGGGCGAGGGCAATGCAGTGCAAAGAACGTAACTTCATCATGTCCTCCTGTTGAGATGTATCGTTGAGATTGAAAAAATGTTTTTATGGTGTGCAGCAAGCAAAAGTTTGAAAAATTTCGTACCTTAGTGAGAACGTGTCTTTGAAAGAAAAGAAACGCCGTCGATATGAGCGGCGGCGCTTCCTGTAAATGAGGATTTGAACCCGTACGCCGGAGTATCGGCGTACGGGGCAGGCCGGCTCAGGATGCACGAAGTTCCTGTATGAAAAGGCGGAGCTTCTGGAGCAGCTCGGCGGCTACATCGGGATGTTCCGCAGCCACGTCATGCAACTGCTTGGGATCCTTGCGGCGATCATAGAGTTCGTCGCGTTCCGGTACAGATGCCACGGAACCCGGAGTACAAGTCCACTGATCTTCTCCGTCAAGGGTAGCGGCTTCCTGGAATTTACGCTGTTCTTCGTTCAGGGCCGTGTTGCTGATCTCCTTTATTTTCCACAGGGGATCGTCCTGAACGGCTTTAACATCGGAGGATACTTCAATGATACCGTCACCATATATCCTACGCATGGAATCGTTGACCGTGCGTTCGTCGTCGCGGAGCCAGTGGATGTAAGACCAGTCCTCGGTGATGATGGACCAGGAATACTTATGGTATCCGGCAATGGCGAAGTCGCGGACTTTTTCCACTTCACCCCGAGCCATGGGCAGCAGACTGAAGCCCTGATGGAAGGGCTGTACACCCAGCCCCAGCCAGTCGCACACTGTCGGCGCGATATCTACGCTCTGGGCAAAGCCTTTTACGCGCTTTCCGGCGGGCAGTCCGGGGGCTCTGATAATCAGGGGAATATGGGCCAGTTCTTCATAGGGCCAGGGGCGAACCTTACGCATGATTCCGTGGCCGTGTTCTCCGTTGCCCATGGGTTCGCCGTGGTCGGAAACCAGAATGAGCATGGTATTTTCTTCAAAACCGAGATTGTGTACGGCGTCCAGCAGTCTGCCGAACTGTTCGTCGCACAGAGTGACAAGTTCGGCGTACAGCATACGGATATGATGCAGTTCTTCTTCCGTGTACACCCCTTCCACTTCCACCATCATGGGCAGGAACTGATTCTTACCCTTATAGTCCGGGTCATAGGGGCAGGGATAGTTCAGATAGACTGAGGGCGGATCCCAGGGTTCATGCGGATCAAAGGAGTCGATCCACAGGAAGAAGGGGCAGGTACGGTCAACGCTTTCAAGATACTTGATCGCCTTTTTCATGGTACGGCAGACGTAGCGATCTTCCTTGGATTTCCAGTACTGGCGCTGCTTGAGATAATTGGTGATTTCTTCCAGCAGAGGGCTTACCACGTCGCAGCCCGTTACGGAGTCGGCTTCCGCAAGGACGTGATCTTCCACATAATCTTTGGGGTCGCCTTCATACAGGGGGTAGTGACTGTAGAAAGATGCGTCCGTTTCATGACCGTGGGTGAACATGACATTGTCAAAGCCACGGGTATAGCCGAACTTGGGCAGACGATGAGGCGGAGAGTCGAAAGCAATGGCCGTATCAATGCCCTGACCCCAGCACACATCGGCAATGGTCGTATCATCGAGCGTCAGCGCCACCCACCCGGAGACGGGCAACGTGTAGCGGCCGGTATGCATCGCACGACGGCAGGGAACGGTGGGAAGGCCTTCGGTATAGGCGTTTTCAAACAATACCCCTTCCTTGGCAAACCGATCCATATTGGGCGTCTTGATCCAGTCGTTGCCGTAGCAGCCCACATAATTGTGCTGAAGGCTGTCAAACATCATGACAATAGCGTTTTTGGGCATGTCGCTCTCCTTGTGGGGGTTGACCTGATGTGACGTCCCTGTGGAACGTCGTCTTTGAGAAAAAGAGAGCAAACAGCGTGCCAAATATGGATATCGTATAAATTTATGTAGTTAGAGTTTAATATATAGATCTTTGGTGAGAAATGACTGACGATATATTTAATTGAATTAAATCATCTAAATAAAGAGAGTAAATTTTTTCTGTCATATACGTTCCAATGTAATACGTTGAAATTATATTATTTTTTTATGGAAAAATCTCTGCGAGATACAGGAAGATATATCTGACGTAATGATATGTCTGACTTTTTACTGCTTCCGCAGCAGGGAGGACAAAAGAATCTTTGTGGATTCCATATTCGGGAATTTCTCTGTCCGCCGTTCAGTCCTCCCTTGACCGGAGGGCTTTAAGCCCCGTATAGTGACGGAACATTTTCTGGAGGTGTGCCATGTTCGGAATAGGCATGCAGGAACTTTTGATTATTCTGGTGCTGGTCTTGGTCGTTTTCGGCGCGAAGCGTCTTCCCGAAATCGGGGGCGGTCTTGGCCGTGCCATTCGTAATTTCCGGCAGGCATCTTCCGAGCCGGATGAAATCGACGTTACGCCCAAGAACAGAAAGACGGACGGGGAAAATAAGGACGCCTGATTCGTCGCTGCCTATGTTTGTCATTACAGAGGGGTGCGTTTAGCGTATCTCCGGTTTCCGCACATGCGGACGCTGTCATGCCGATGTCCTCAGGGAGGTTCCCATGATTGTCGAGCAGATATCCATTTTTCTTGAAAACAAGACCGGTCGTCTGGTGGAAGTAACCAAGGCTCTTGCAGACGTCGGTGTCAATATTCGTGCCCTTTCACTGGCGGATACCTCTGATTTCGGTATTCTCCGCCTTATTGTGGACAATACGGAAAAGGCCAAACTGGTACTTAAAGAGCATGGCCTGACTGTCGGAAGCACAAGCGTCGTGGCCGTCGAGGTGGACGATACTCCGGGCGGACTGGATCATATTCTGCGCGTGCTTTCCGCCGCAGGGATCAATGTTGAATACATGTATGCCTTTGTACAGCGTGCCAGCGAAAACGCTACGCTGATTTTCCGCTTCGATCGGACGGAACAGGCTCTGGACGTTCTCAAGCAGCATAATATTCCCGTGCTTTCCGCCGACAGAATCTGCTGCTGAACAGGTCGGAAAAGGTAAACCTAAAGCCCTGCGGTACGTACCGCAGGGCTTTTTGTATGGGAAAGAGCTGAAGAAAAACCGGATCAACGGAAAGTTCGGCGCCCGCGTCCGGAACGTCCGAATTTTACGGCATGAGGGGCATCAGATTGCGGAAAGGTATGCCTCATAGGCTCCGGCTATGCCGTCCTCCAGCGCAATATGCGGCGTCCAGCCCAGAGCGCGGATTCTGCTTGCATCCATGAGCTTGCGCGGGGTTCCGTTGGGTTTTGTTCTGTCGTATTCGATGCGGCCGGCAAAGCCTACAATATTCCGGACGAGTTCAAACAGATCCCGCAGCAGAATGTCCGTGCCGTCGGTGATATTGACGAATTCTCCGATATCAGCGGCATTCTTGTTTTCCATGAGG
This sequence comes from Candidatus Mailhella merdavium, assembly GCA_019119045.1. Classification (GTDB taxonomy): domain Bacteria; phylum Desulfobacterota; class Desulfovibrionia; order Desulfovibrionales; family Desulfovibrionaceae; genus Mailhella; species Mailhella merdavium. The sequence goes on from DWXS01000007.1 coordinate 5,475, forward strand.
TAAACGCAGGCATCCGCAAGATCGTCCGAACACATGAGTTCCCGGCGCACGCTTCCGTCCCCCCACATGACGACATGATCCTGAAAGGCTCCCACCATATTCAGGGTGCGTTCCAGCGCGTCCTTGCTGGAAAAATCTATGCCGTCGTCCAGACCCCAGCCGAGGCGAAAGCGGTGCAGATCCGCACGAATGGCCTCGAAATTGCCTTCCTGCAACATTTTGGCAAGATGGAAACGACGCAGTGTCATGGGCAGGAGATGGGCTGTTTCCATATTGAAATTGTCGCCGGAACCATACTGATTAGTGGGCATGACGGAAATAAAATTCGTGCCGTACTGCTGATTGTAGTAGCGACACAATTTTATGGCCGCAATTTTTGCGAGGGCATAGCCTTCGTTTGTGGGTTCCAGAGCGGACGTAAGCAGCGCGTCCTCATTCATGGGCTGAGGCGCAAGTCGGGGATAAATGCAGGAGGAACCCATATTCAGGAGTTTTTTTACGCCATGACGCCATGAGGCATGGATGATATTCGCGCCGATCATCAGGTTACGGTAGATGAATTCTGCGGGATAGCGGCTGTTTGCCATAATCCCGCCGACTTTCGCCGCGCAGAGGTAGACCTGATCCGGCTTTTCTGTCGCAAAAAAGGCTTCCGTGGCGGCCTGATCGGTCAAATCCAGTTCCTGCGAGCTTCTGACGACGATATTGTCGTATCCTTCTTGACGCAGGCGGCGCACTATGGCGGAGCCTACAAGTCCGCGATGCCCTGCCACATAGATTTTATCGTGTCTGTCCTGCATGATCACTTCCTCCTGTGGGAGATGAGGAATGTCGTCGCCGGAATTCCGCCGGAACGCAAGGGAAGAAAAGGGAAGAGGCCTGCGGAGAAAGGATGCTCCCGGAGAATCGTATGCTCTGAAGCTCTCGGAGCCGAGACCCCCGGATAGCGGGGCGCATCCGCCGCGGACTTATCAGAACTCGTGCGGAGAGGGCAGAGCAAGGCCCTGCTCCGCCAGAATTTTTTCCCTGCGGGCGAGAAGCATGTCCGCTTCCATCATTTCATGCACCAGCGAGTGCAGGTCATGACGCGGCTCCCAGCCGAGTACTGTTCTGGCCCGGGAGGCGTCCCCCAGCAACAGATCTACCTCCGCCGGGCGGAAGAAGCGAGGATCCACGCAGATCAGAGTCCTTCCGTCGGCACGGTTCACGCCGCGTTCATCCAGACCGCTTCCCTGCCATTCCAGGGTTATGCCTGCCTCGGCAAAGGCCATGTCGCAAAAGTCCCGGATGGATGTGGTAACGCCCGTGGCCAGCACATAGTCGTCCGCCTTGTCCTGCTGCAAGATGCGCCACATGCCTTCCACATAGTCTTTGGCATGTCCCCAGTCCCGCTTTGCGTTCAGGTTGCCGAGAAAAAGCGTTTCCTGAAGTCCCTGTGCAATGCGGGCGGCGGCAAGCGTAATCTTGCGGGTGACGAAGTTTTCTCCCCGGCGCGGGCTTTCGTGGTTGAACAGAATGCCGTTTGCCGCGAACATGTCGAAACTTTCCCGGTAGTTCACGCAGATCCAGTATGCGTACAGTTTTGCCACGGCGTAGGGAGAACGCGGATGAAAGGGCGTTTTTTCCGTCTGGATCGGCTCCTGAATGAGTCCGTACAGTTCGGACGTGGAAGCCTGATAGAAGCGGGTTTTCCGTATGAGTCCGCAGCGGCGGACGGCTTCCAGCAGGCGCAGCGTGCCGTTGGCAACCGTGTCGGCCGTGTATTCAGGGCAGTCCCAGGAAACTTTGACGTGGGACTGGGCGGCAAGATTGTACAGTTCATCCGGGGCAATGCTTCCGACCAGCCCGTACAACGCGCTGGAGTCGGTGAGATCTCCGTAATGAAGGAAAAAACGTTTTTCAAAGGCGGGATCTGCGCTGATATGGTCGATGCGCGAGGTATTGGAGCTTGATGCACGACGGACGACGCCATGCACTTCATAGCCCTTTTCCAGCAGAAGTTCGGCCAGATAGGAACCGTCCTGCCCGGTAATGCCCGTAATGAGGGCTGTTTTCATGGAGCTGTCTCCCGTCGCGTTCCCGTGTTCTTGGCTGCGGCGCGTTTTCCGCCTTTTCGGCAGGGCGGCGGGGGAGGAAGCCTTCCATGACTGCCGCAGGAACCCGCTTAATCGCATAAACAGCATTCCCGCGGATGGAAGCCGCAGGGAGAACGTTGTCCCGCTTCCCCGTCACATGCGTTTCCTGAGGGGAACATGCTCAGATGGTTTTCAGGCAATATATCGGGAAAGGGTACTCCGGGACGTGTTCACATGCGTAAAATAACTATAATGTTGCACACAATTATCTTTATTCTGCCCATGCTGAATATTCCTTCAACCTTTTCCGGTCATAGGAAAATCCGCTTTAATGTGAACACGTCCGGGAGTAATTTGCGCTAAGCCCGGATTAATTTCAACAGTTCTGCCGTCTTTTCTTCCAGAAGATTTTTGTCGGCGCGGGTTTCCACATTGAGGCGCAGCACAGGCTCGGTATTGGAGCCGCGCAGGTTGAAACGCCACCTGCCGAAATCCATGGACAGCCCGTCGATTTTGTTCATATCGGGGTTCAGTGGAAGATATGCCTGCTCCACCCTGTTCAGAACGGTCTTCACGTCGTCCACGGTGGAGTTTATTTCTCCGCTGCACGGGAACTTTTCCATCCTGTCGTCAAGACATTCGGCAAGGGTTTTACCGGAGCGGGAGAGCAGTTCGGCCACAAGCAGCCAGGGCAGCATGCCGGAATCGCAGAAGGAGAATTCGCGGAAATAATGATGCGCGCTCATTTCCCCGCCGTAAAGGGCGTTCTCCGCACGCATACGTTCCTTGATGAAGGCGTGTCCGGATTTGCATTCTACAGGAATGCCTCCGGCCTCCGTCACGATTTCCCGGGTGTTCCATACCAGACGGGGATCGTGCACGATTTTCGCGCCGGGGTGGCGGGCCAGCAGAGCCTGCGCCATCATACCCACCAGATAGTAGCCTTCGATGAAACGTCCGTTTTCGTCATAGAAGAAGCAGCGGTCGAAGTCGCCGTCCCAGGCCAGCCCGAAATCGGCCCTGTGTTCGCGCACGGCCTTTGCCGTGAACTCGCGTTTTTCCGGCAGGAGGGGATTGGGAATGCCGTGAGGGAAGGTTCCGTCCGGCTCTTCATGCAGCAATATCAGTTCGCAGGGCAGATGTGGAGCCAGAGCGCGAAGAACGGGGCCGGCGCAGCCGTTGCCCGCATCCGTCACGATGCGGAAGGGGCGCAACCCGGCAGGATCGATGAAAGACAGCATACGGCGGACGTAATCTTCGCGGAAGCAGTCTTCACGGAAGGAACCGGAGAGCTTCGAGGGAATATCCAGGCCGGCGGCAATGCGGTCGCGTATGGCAAAGAGACCGGAATCGCTGCTGATGGGCACGCCGCCCTGACGAACGAACTTCATGCCGTTTTCGTCGGCCGGGTTGTGGCTGCCCGTGACCATGATGCCGCCTTCAAAATCGTAGGCGGAGGCGGCGTGATAGATTTCTTCCGTACCGCACAGCCCGATGCCGGTGACATCCGCGCCGGCGGCGCGCAAGCCCTCGGCCAGAGCCGCATACAGGGCCGGGCCGGAAAGTCTGGCGTCGTGCCCGATGACCACGTTGCGCGCGTCCGTTTCCTGCACATAGGCCACGCCTGTGCGGCGGGCCAGATTTTCATCAAGTGCGGAAGGCACCTTACCTCGCACGTCATAGGCTTTAAAGCTTGTGAGCTCCATCCTGTCTCCCGTAATCGTCTTCAAGTCTTACAATATCGTCCTCGCCGAGATAGGGGCCGGACTGTACTTCAATGAACACCAGAGGAATGTTGCCGGGGTTTTTGATACGATGCTTTGCTCCGACGGGGATATATGCCGCCTGATTTTCCGTGTACAGGCGTTTTTCCCCTTCGATTTCGATTTCCGCCGTGCCGCTGACCACGACCCAGTGTTCTGCTCTGTGATAGTGCATCTGGAGCGACGTTTCATGGCGCGGCGAGACCATGATCCGCTTTACCTGAAAGCGTTCCGCCTTGACCAGCGTTTCGTAACTTCCCCAGGGCCTGAACACGCGCAGGTGATCTTCGCTTTCCGGTCTGCCCGCGTCGCGCAGAGCCTTCACAATGCGCCGCACCTCCTGAGTCCGCGTAAGCGAGGAAACAAGAATGGCGTCCCGCGTTTCCACCACGGCAAGATCGTGTACGTCGAGCGCGGCAATCAGACGGCTGTCGCTGCGCAGATAACAGCCGGAACTTTCCTCCGCAAGCACGTCCCCTTCCAGAACGTTCCCCGCTTCATCCTTGGGAGCGATTTCATAGAAGGCCTCCCATGAGCCGAGATCGTTCCATGTCAGATGAAGCGGCGTGACCACGGCCTGATCCGTATGTTCCATTACGGCATAGTCGATGGAGATATCCGGTGAGTCCAGAAAATCCCGGCCGGGAATAATAAAGCCCAGATCCCGTATTCTTGCCGCCCAGGCGCGTTTGCAGGCTTCCAGCACGGCCGGCGCATGTACGGCAAGTTCCGCGAGCCAGACTCCCGCCCGGAACAGGAACATGCCGCTGTTCCAGAGGCAGCCTCCCGCATCCAGCAGCGCGCGGGCCTTTTCCTCATCCGGCTTTTCAATGAAGCTGTTCACCCTGAAGGAGACTTCGCCTTCAGCTTCTCCCATGCGGATATACCCGAATCCCGTTGCCGGAAAGGTCGGCTGGATTCCGAAGGTGACAAGACGGCCTGCTTCGGCTTCCGGCAGAGACTGTCTGACCCTCTCCACAAAATGGGGCACGTTGTCCATGGCGTGATCCGAGGGCATGACCAGCAGCAGCACGTCGTCGCCGTCCTCTTCACGCAGGGCGTCGCGTGCGGCCAGAGCAGCCAGAGCAATGGCCGGGGCGGTTCCCCGCGGTTGCGGCTCAAGAATGATGCCTCCGTTCAGACTTTCTTCCGCAAGGGAGGAATTGACATAGAAGCGGTGATCCTTGTTGCAGACAATAATGGGCGTTTCTCCGGGCGCGGTCTGTACGGCGCGGCGGAGCGTATCGCGAAACAGAGACCGCCCTTTTTTCAGTTCGACAAACTGCTTGGGGTATTTTGTCCGCGACAGGGGCCACAACCTTGTACCGCTGCCGCCGCAGAGAATGACGGGCCGGATGCGCATGATCTTGTCCTGTTTCTGAAAAATACCTGATGCGGGAAATGCAGCACAGGAACTGACGGCTGTCAATACGGGACGATTTACAGCCCGGCCTTTTCCTTCCATGCCGCAAATTCTTCCCTTCCCCGTTCCGCCATGACGGCCTTGCGGGCCTTTTTCTTCGGCTTTTCGGGCAAGTCGGGGAAAAGTCCGAAGTGAACGTTGGAAGGCTGGAAATGTTTGGAGGGCGTGCGCAGGTGCCGCAGGAGCGCGCCCAATGCCGTCGTTGCGGGAGGATCGGGCAGTTCCCGTCCCTGAGCGCGCGCGGCAAGCTTCAGCCCCAGCCACAGGCCGCAGGCGGCAGATTCCACATAGCCTTCCACCCCGGTGATCTGTCCGGCCAGAAAGATATCCGGCCGTGTTTTCAGGGAAAGATCTTCGTTCAGACACTGCGGAGCATTGACGTAGGTATTGCGGTGCATACTGCCGTAACGCAGAAATTCCGCCCGTTCCAGACCGGGGATAAGGCGAAAGACCCGGGCCTGCGCCGCGTGGGTCATCTTGGTCTGGCAGCCTACAAGATTATAGGCCGTGCCTTCCGTGTTTTCAGCCCGCAGCTGGAGCAGGGCCCAGGGACGGCGTCCCGTGCGGGGATCGGTAAAGCCCACGGGCTTGAGCGGGCCGAAGGCGAGGGTTTTTTCTCCCCGTTCCGCCAGAGCCTCCACAGGCATGCAGCCCTCGAAATGCACTTCCTTTTCAAAGGCATGTGCGGGAACTTTTTCCGCTTCCAGCAGCGCGTGATAAAAGGCTTCGTATTCCGGCTTCGTCATGGGGCAGTTGAGATAATCCCCGCGGGAGAGCGCGTCTTCCGCAGCTTCTCCGGAAGGCTGCTCCTGTTCAGGAGCGGAGCCGTTCAACTGCTGTGCGGCCTCGTCCGAGTAGGGGGGCGGCGGGCCGTCGTTGCCGTAGCGCGATCCGAAGAAGGCTACCGACATATCTACCGAATCGGCGCTGACAATGGGCGCAATGGCATCATAGAAGTACAGGCTGTCGCTTCCCGTTGCGGCCATGAGCGAGGAAGCAAGGTCGTCCGAAGCCAGAGGGCCGGCCGCCACGACCACGGTTTTCCCTTCCAGTTCCGGGGCGTCCAGAGAGGGAATATGCCTGCGGACAAGAGTGATCTGCGGAGACTCCTCCACCATGCGGGTGACAAGCGCGGCAAAGCGATCGCGATCCACGGCCAGGGCCTTGCCCGCCGGGACGGCGCACTGATCCGCGGCGCGCATGATCGCACTGCCGAGGTCGCGCATTTCCCGCTTGAGCAGACCTACTCCCGAGCTTTCCGCATCGTCGGAGCGGAAGGAATTGGAACAGACCAGTTCGGCCAGCAGCGGGGATGTATGGGCAGGAGAGCAGAGATCCGGCTTCTGTTCGTAGAGCGTGCAGGGAACCCCTGCGGAGGCAAGGGTAAGGGCACATTCGCATCCTGCCAGACCTCCGCCGATGACGACAATGGGGGGCAATGAAGAAAGAGGCATGGAAAGTTCTCGCGAGGCGGGCTGTTCCGCCGGGGATGAGTTCAGTACGTCGGCGGCTTCATGCAGAAGCCGTTCCAGTTCGCCTGCTGCTTCAGCCAGATCGGAACGGGTGTATTCCTCTCCTTCCTGATTATGCAGCGTCCAGCGTCCGGAGAGCCATATGACGATGACCTGTCTCTCCGCGCTGTTTGCAGAATCTGCGGAACGCAGGGAAAATACGGCGCGTCTGCCTTCTTCCGTCAGAGGATCTTCCTGCGGAGGCGTGATATCCAGACGCAGGGGGCCGTTGTCCGGAACGATGTCCCGCGCCAGAGAAATCAGCGGCGCCAGAGCTTCTCCCGGGGGCATGTGCAGATTATCGCGCAGCATCTGCGCCGCTTCCCTTTCATTGCGCTCTTCTTCTGTACGCAGATAGGTGCTGAGTCCGGGGCGGGAGCGTCCGAAACGGCGTCCTACCCACCATAGCGCGGCGAGCAGCGCAAGACAGAGCAGAAAGAGTTTTGTCATGGGGGGAGTATAGAGGGGGGGGCGGCGGAATGCAAACGGAAGTTCCTGCTGCATGAAGCTGCCGCCCGGCACGCTTTTGCCTTGACATGGGACAAGCCCTGTCCCTAAAAAGTAAAAAAGAAGAATAGGTATTTTCCTCCCCTCTCCGCCCTGGAGAGGGAGGGCATAATTGGCTGGAATCGGGCTTGTCCCGCGTGAAAATTCTTTATCAGGAGAGGATCATGTCCAATCTGGAAACTCAACGCACCTACGCTCTTGTGGGCACGGGCGGCTGCGGCAAAACTTCTCTGGCTGAAATGCTTCTCTTTCAGGCGGGCGTGATCAATCGCCTCGGAGCGATTGAGGACGGAACCACTTCTCTTGATTACGAACCTGAGGAAGTCAAGCGCCGCGGCTCCATTCAGCCCGGTTTTGCGACGTTTGAATGGAATAAGAACCGCCATTTTCTGGTGGATGTTCCCGGAGACAGCAACTTCTCCGGCGATATGGAATATCTGCTTCAGGCCGTGGATGCGGCGGTGCTGACCATCGACGCCGTCGACGGGGTGCGTCCCCAGACCCGCAAGCTGTGGAGTCAGGTAAAGGCCGCCGGTCTGCCGAGCATCGTGTTTGTGACCAAAATGGATCGCGAACGTGCGGATTTCGACATGGCGCTCAACGGGCTGACCTCCTCGCTGGGTATCCGCCCCGTGGTATTCTATATGCCCATACTCGAGGCTGAAAAATTCATCGGCCTGGTGGACGTGTTCGCAGGCAAGGCCCTGATATTCGGCGAAAACGGCGCGACCACCGAAGCCCCCATTCCCGAAGATCTCGCCGACGAGGCCCAGCTTCTGCGGGATACCGCTGTGGAGAACATCGCGGAATCCGACGAAGATTTGATGAACAAATATCTGGATGAAGGCTCGCTCTCTCCCGCAGAAATCGAACTCGGTCTGCGCAGAGGCGTTCTGGCCGGAGAAATCGTGCCCGTGCTGGTGGGTTCGGCTCTGGATAACAAGGGCGGTCGTCGCCTGCTGAACGTGATCGACAAACTCTTCCCCTCGCCTCTGGATCGTCCGGCCTGGCTCGGTGAAGACGGATCGGAACGCGCCTCTTCTCCGGATGAACCCGCAAGCTGCGTTGTGTTCAAGACGCTGAACGACGCATTTTCCGGTCAGGTGAACATGATTCGGGTGCTTTCCGGCAGTATTTCTTCCGAAAGCGCGCTCAAGAATATGCGTTCCGGCGAGACCGAACGCCTCGGAAGCCTGCTGTACGTCTGCGGTAAAACACAGACCCCCTGCAAGGATACGCTCGGCCCCGGCGCCATTGTGGGCGTGGCCAAGCTGAAGACCACGCGCACGGGCGATACGCTGTGCGACGAAAAGGCTCCCTTCGTTCTTGCCATGCCCAAGCTGCCCTCACAGCTCATCACCTTTGCTCTTGCCCCGCAGAACAAGGGGGACGAAGACAAGGTGTATGCCGCCGTACTCAAGCTGCTGGACGAGGATGTCACCCTCAAGCTGGCCCGCGACGAGGAAAGCGGAGATACGCTGCTTTCCGGCATGGGGCAGTTGCATATTGAAATTTCCGTGGAAAAGGCAAAACGCCGCAGCAAGGTGGAAATCCTGCTCAAGACGCCTAAGGTTCCCTATCGTGAAACGGTCAAGGGCAAGGTGCAGGTGCAGGGGCGGCATAAGAAGCAGTCCGGCGGGCGCGGTCAGTTCGGCGACTGCTGGATTGAAATGGAAGGTCTGCCCCGCGGTTCGGGCTATGTGTACGAAGACGGCATTGTCGGCGGCGTGATTCCGCGTCAGTATATTCCGGCCATCGACAAGGGCATACAGGAAAGTGCAGCCCGCGGCTACCTTGCGGGATATCCCGTGGTGGATTTCAAGGTGCGCGTGTACGACGGCTCCTATCATACCGTGGACTCTTCGGAAATGGCCTTCAAGGTCGCGGGTTCCCTGGCCTTCAAGGCAGCTCTGGAAAAGCTCAAGGTAGTGCTGCTGGAGCCTGTCGCGCTGGTGACCGTCTCCATTCCGGATAATTATATGGGCGACGTGATCGGCGATCTTTCCTCCCGCCGGGGCAAGGTGCTGGGTTCGGATTCTCAGGCGGGGATCACGGAAATCAAGGCCCATGTGCCCATGAGCGAAGTGCTGCGCTACGCTCCGGATCTGCGCAGCATGACCGGCGGTCAGGGCGTGTTCACCATGGAATTCGATCATTACGAGGAAGCTCCTCAGCCCGTGGTCGACAAGGTCGTGGCCGAATATCAGGCGCACAAGGCGTCGGAATAATCAGAAAACATGCCGGAGCCGCCCTGCGGGGGCGGCCCGGATGAAAGAACGCCGCTCGCGCGCAACGCGGAGCGACGTACCGAAAAATTCCCCGGCAGAGGGAAACGGCTCTGCCCGGTTTCTGCCGCGAAGGCGAAAAACAGCCGTTGCGGGAAGTGGCCATGCAGAATCTGAAAAATATAAGACGGATCAGCCGAACAAGGCGATCCGTCTTTTTTTATTCACGCATGGTTATGCGCCCAGTGCGATAAGGTAAGGAAAACTTGGGGCTGCGCCGGTGGGATAGTGTAACAGGCTTATGTCCCGGCACAGACTTTTCAATGCGCAGAACGGCGCAGGAATATTATGAAGTTGAGTCATACGCCGGAACTGTACCTGTGATGCGGAAACGATGCGTTGCAGCCGCTTGAGACGACTGGGCATACAATAAGATGACGGATGGGCTTCTTAATAAATACTGCTCCGAACATCCAAATCCCCGGAAAACAACGTCCCGCAAGGCTTTTGAGGCTTTACGGGACTTTCTGACAGTATAGTTTGGTGCCCGGGGCGGGATTTGAACCCGCAAGCCCTTTCGGGCAGGAGATTTTAAGTCTCCCATGTATGCCATTCCATCACCCGGGCGAAAGGGCCTCTTTCTTCTATAGCAAGCCGCCCGGCTTTTCAAGTCGGTACGACGGATGAGCCTTGCTGTGTTCAGGAATCCAGCATGGAGCTTATGAGGGAATACAGGTGCGACGTATCCAGACCGGTCAGGCTGCGCAGCTGCTCGCAGGAGCCGTGAGGCACGAAATCGTCCGGCAGAGTCGCGCGTCGTATGATTTTTCCGTCCAGCAGATCGTTGTCTGCCAGCAGCTCGAGTACGGCGGAGGAAAAGCCGCCCATTCTGGTATTTTCTTCCACCAGCAGCAGCGCGCGGTGATTTCGGGCAAGATCGAGGATCTGCTTTTCCGGCAGAGGCTTGATCCAGCGCGCGTCGAAGACGCTGACCCGGCGGCCGCTCTCCGCTTCAATGCGTCGGGCGGCTTCTTCCGCCATATGAACCTGAAGGCCTACGGCCATGACGCATACGTCTTTTCCTCTCAGGGTAAGTTCTCCTTCTCCGGGCGGGAGGGGGATGAAGTCCGGAGTATCGCCCTGCTGGCATTTTTCCCGAATTTCGGCGGGCAGACGTTCGCTGCGTCCGCGCGGGTAGCGCAGAGCGACGGGAGCATTGAGGGAAAGAGCCGTGGCGAGGCAGTTGCGCAGATCCAGCTCGTCGCGCGGCGCGACGACGGAAAGTCCCGGCACGGCCCGCAGCCAGGACAGATCGAAAGCTCCGTGGTGTGTGGGGCCGTCTTCACCCACCAGACCGGCGCGATCCAGACAGAAGGTGACGGGCAGATGTTGCAGGCAGACATCGTGAATGATCTGATCGTAGGCGCGCTGGAGAAAGGTGGAATATATGGCAACCACGGGGCGCATGCCGCGGGCGGCAAGCCCGGCCGCGAGGGTCACGGCATGTTCCTCACAGATACCCACGTCAATGAAGCGGGAGGGGAAACGGGCCTGAAACATGCTTGTGCCCGTGCCGTCCGGCATGGCGGCGGTAATAGCCACGATGCGTTCATCGTTTTCTGCCAGCTGGCACAGTGCGGCTGCGAATGCCGGTGTGAAGCCGGGGCCGGAATAGTCGTCGGAGGGCGGAGGCGGTGAGAGGCTTTCACCCGTCTGGAGATCAAAGCGGGATATGCCGTGGAAGCGGGAGGGATTTTCCTCCGCAGGCGTGTAACCTCTGCCTTTCTGCGTGCGCACATGCAGCAGAACGGGCATATCCAGCACTTTGGCGGCTTCAAGGTGGCGTTCGAGCTTGGCGATGTCGTGGCCGTCCACCGGGCCGATATAATTGATGCCGAAAGCCTCATACAGCATGCCGGGAGTGAAGAAACTCTTGAAGCTGGTTTCGCCCCGGCGCACGGTGTCCAGCAGCCAGTCCCCCACCTTGGGGACGGAGCGCATGGCGTCGCCTACCCGGTTCTTGATGCGCATGACTCCGTGCCGCGAGAGGTTGCGACTGAGAAAAAGGGAAATTGCGCCCACGTTTTTTGAAATGGACATGCCGTTGTCGTTGAGAATGACGATGAGGCGTTTGCCCATGCCGCCCGCCTGATTCAGAGCTTCCAGCGCAAGGCCGCCTGTCAGCGCGCCGTCGCCGATGACGGCGACCACATGTTCCGTACCGCCTTTCAGAGCCCGGGCAACGGCCATACCCAGCGCGGCGGATATGGATGTTGAGGCATGGCCGACGCCGAAATAATCATACGGGCTTTCGCTCCGTCTGGGAAAGCCGGAGATTCCGCCGTAACGGCGCAGCGTGTCAAAACGATCGGCTCTGCCGGTCAGTATTTTCCATGGATAACTCTGATGCCCCACATCCCAGATAATGGGATCCGTTTTTGCGTCAAAGACGGAAAGCAGGGCCAGCGTCAGTTCCACAACGCCGAGGGAAGGGGCGAGGTGTCCGCCGTTGTGCGCGACGACGCTGATGATTTCATCCCTCAGTTCCTGGGCAAGAGCATATTTCTCCTCCAGGGAAAGATCCGCAATACCGGCGGGCAGGGCGTCGGCAGCGCAGAGGCGGGAAAGCAGAGGCGGCAGATCGTGGGACATTATGTTTCCATGAAGTTAAAACGTGCGATCGCTGAGATCGCGGGCGAGCCTGCGCAGCAGGGCGGCGTGAGGGGAATTTCCGAACAGGTCTTCGTTCAGAGATTCTGCCGCCGCATTGCTGTGGAAGCGCGCCCGGGAGCGGGCTTCGTCAAGTCCCAGCAGCGCGGGCCATGTGGCTTTTGCCTGCTGGGCATCCTGTCCGACATTTTTTCCCAGGGTTGCAGCGTCGCCCGTAACGTCCAGTATATCATCCGTTATCTGAAAGGCAATGCCCAGCTCTTCGCCGTATCGCCGCAGGGCCTGCCGGTGCGCGCCGTCGGCTCCGGCAAGGACGGCTCCGCTTTCGCAGGCCAGACGCAGCAGCGCGCCTGTTTTTTTTGCGTCGAGTTCGGTCATTTCCGCTTCGGAAAGCGCGTGTCCTTCGCCGTCCAGATCAAGCATCTGACCTCCGGCCATGCCTGCGGCGCCTGCGGCGTCCGCCGCCAGAGCCAGAGCTTCAAGTACCCGGGGGGCCGGGAGGGGCGTGCGGGCCATGAAGCCGAAGGCGTCCGTAAGCAGCGCGTCTCCTGCCAGAATGGCCGTGGCTTCGTCAAAGGCCTTATGACAGGAGGGCCGCCCCCGGCGCAGATCGTCGTTGTCCATGGCCGGCAGATCGTCATGAATGAGCGAGTAGGTATGAATCATTTCCAGCGCAGAGGCAAAGGGCAGAAGCGCACGGATCAGAGTCTGTCTGTCTTCTTCCCCGAATCCGGGTTCCGATTCCGCGCAGGCCAGAGCCGAAGCCAGATTCAGAACCGGGCGCAGACGTTTGCCCCCGGCCAGCAGACTGTACCGCATGGCCTCGGCAAGGTGGGCTGGAATGGCGGAACTCCTGAAGCTGGCCTCCAGTGCCTGTTCCACCTGCCGTATCAGAGCAAGGTGCAAATCCCTGTCGTCGCTCATATGGAAGCCTCCTCTCCGTCGTCGCGGGCCCGGGCTGTTTCGGCGTCTTCTTCCTCTTCCGGGGAGAAGGGAACAAGCAGGCCCTGCCGGTATATTTCCACGTCGTGTCTGGCCTTATCCAGCTGTGTGCGGCAGGCGGCCGCCAGACTGAGGCCTTCCTTGTACAGTTCCACGCTCTGTTCCAGCGGACAGTCTCCTGCTTCCAGGGCGTTCACGATGACGCCGAGCCGCTGGAGCTTTTCCTCAAAACCCGGTTCTTCTTTTTTTCGTGCCATATTGCTACGCCAGCGTATGTTATATGTGACGGTGTTTCCTGCTGCGGCCGGAACACTCTGGGCCGGAGTCCGGGGCCGGAACTGTTGCGGACAATCCTCCCCGGCGTGCGGAGAAAGGGCGGAATGCGTTTTTCTCCGGCATGGTGTCCGGGCGGCCGGAGCGTGTTCTGCGCTGTTCCTCCGGACTACTTTTTCGCCGAACCCGTTCCGGCTTTTTTGGCCGGAGTCTTCTGAGGCGCAGGCTGAGGCAGACGCTTTACTTCCGGCGTCGGGCCGCCCACGACCTGAAGTTTGCTTTCAAACAGCGGCATGATATCCACGGGCACGCCCTGCACATACAGCGAGGAATGCAGATGCGGGCCGGTGACGCGCCCCGTTGCGCCCACTTTGCCGATGACCTGGCCCCGCTTTACGCGATCCCCCTTTTTCACGGAAAAGGCGGACATATGGCCGTACATGCTCACCACGCCCTGCCCGTGATCGATGAAAATGGCGTTTCCGGAATAATACTGCGCTTCTGCCAGAACCACTACGCCGTCAGCCACGGCCAGAATGGGGGTTCCGGTAGGGCCGCGCAGATCCGTGCCGGTATGCGGTGAACGGGGTTGGCCGTTGAAAACTCTCCGTCCGGCAAAGGAGCTGCTCACCGTACCCTTGACCGGCCTCTGGAACGGCAGTTTCCATGTGGGATCGGGAGAAATGGCGGAAAGAACCGCGCTGCTGTGCGCGCGATCCTTTTTGATTTGTTCCTGTGCCGCCTTCGGAGGGGTGACGTACTTCGGTTCCACGGAAAGCTGCTGTTCGATCCAGGCAACCTTAAGCGGCTTTACCGTCCGGCTCACGGTCTCTTTCTTTCCGGCGGAATCCGTGGAGCGGATTGTCAGACGCTGATCCTTCACTTCATCGTGGGGTACGGCCAGCATGACGTCCGCTGTCCATTGCCCGGCTTCCTTCATGGGCCGGGCTTTTACCGGGATGCTTTTTCCCCTCCACTGTATTTCGGCGCTGAAGGGTGCCGTATCCGTGCCGGTGATGACGAAGGCGTGCCCCTGACTGACCTTTTCCGGGGCGTCCCAGGCAGGAAGGGCGGATGCGACAAGGGGAAAGAATGCAAGAACGGTTCCCGAAAGTACGGAAAAAATCCGCAGGGGATGCAGAGTCCGAATGGGAAAATATGTCATGAAATTCTCTCAGGATTGTGTTTTGTGATGAAGGGCGACCACATCGCTTTCCGCAATGCCGTCCCGCAGTTCCACATGGATACGCCGGCCCGGGGTCAGTTCGCCGATACTTTTTATCACATGACCGTCGCATGTGCGTGCCAGAGCATAGCCCCTTTCCAGCGGGGCAAGAGGGTTCAGACCTTCCAGCTTCAGCGCAAGACGCTCAAGGGCACGTTCATGCTCCAGAAACAGAGAAGGGTAAAGAAGATTAAGTCGCAGAGCTGCGTTTTCCGTTTCATTCCGGGAGCGGGAGAACACGGATTCCACGGTCTTTTCAAGACGTGAACGCAGCGTCGTCAGGGCCATGGCGCGGCCTGCCAGAGGATCGTTTTCTCCGTAGCGGATCAGCCTTTCTCCCAGTCCGGCCGATGTGCGCCGGGCTTCAAGCAGGCGGAAACGCCAGGCGGATTCCAGACGGATCATCGCATCCTTCAGGCGTTCCGCCTGACGCTGGAGACGCTTTTCCGGGGAGAGCAGGGTCAGCGAACGCAGTTCCTGTTCCATCCTTTGTTCCATGCGTCGGAAATTTTTTTGCAGGGCCTCTTCAAGGCGGGTTTCAGCGTCGTCGATTCTCTGTGCATAGACGGAACGTTCCGGCCAGAGCAGTTGTGCCGCGTGGCTCGGCGTTGCCGCGGCGCGATCGGCCACGAAGTCGGCAATGCTGTGGTCGATTTCGTGCCCTACTCCTGTAAGAACGGGCAGACGGGATTCATAGACGGCCCGGGCTAACCGTTCATCGTTGAAGGCCCACAGATCCTGAAGGGAGCCTCCGCCCCGGATGAGGACAATCAGTTCGGCCCAGCCATCGGCGTTTGCCGCTTCAACGGCTTCGACCAGACGGGGTGGGGCTTCCTCTCCCTGCACGGGGCTGGGATAAATGCGGATGGAGGAACCGAGGCCGCGTTCCGACGCTATGCGTATGAAATCGCGAACGGCCGCCCCCGTGGGTGCGGTAATGAGCGCAACCCGTTTCGGCGCTTCCGGCAGGGGGCGTTTACGGCTCTGATCAAAATAGCCGAGGGCCGCAAGCCTGCGCTTGAGTTCTTCCAGCGCGGCGGCCAGCATGCCCAGCCCTTCTTCCTGCGCCAGTTCCACGATGAGCTGATACGAGCCGCGCGGCCCGTAGACGGAGAGTCTGCCCGCACAGACGACGGTCTGCCCGTTTTCCAGCGTGGCGGCAAGGCTGGGGCGCGGCCCGTCTTCCCATACTTCTCCGGTAAGGGGATCAAAGCGTTCCTGCGCCCGCTGCTGCCCTCTGAACCAGACGCAGTTCAGCAGATCGCTGCCCTCCTTGAGGGAAAAATATACATGCCCGGAGGAGGGGCGGGAAAGGTTCGTCGTTTCCCCCCGTACCCAGACGAACGGAAAACGCTGTTCCACCATGTGGCGCAGTCGTTCGGTCAGTTCGCGTACGGAGAGAATGTTGTCCATGCTTCAGAATCCTGTGGATCGGGGAAATTCGATCGGAAGGGCCGCTGCTTGAAGAGCATACGGGAGGACGAATGGTGCAGGCCTGACGGCGGGCCGGTCAATTCCGTGTGCGTCAGGCCCGGAACGTGACGGAGAAAATGCGGAGTCGGTCGCTCTTTCGCATATATCGGCGTTGAAGAGGAAATGCCCGTTGTTTCTTTGCGGAGAAGCTTTTCCGGGGAAACAGGGCGAAAAAAAGGGGAAAAGGAGCCGTTCAGGCTTCCCTTCCCCCCGACGGCGTTATTGTTTCCAGCTGTCCAGAATTCCCTGCCAGAAGGTGGAGAAGGCGTCGGCGAAAGTGGCGGCGGGGAGGCTTCCCTTTTCGCCGCTGCGCCGGTTCTTGGTTTCCACCTCTCCTCTGGAGAGGCTTTTGCCCCCTACAATGATCTGCGCGGGCAGACCGATGAGATCGGCATCCTTGAATTTGACGCCGGGGCGTTCTTCACGGTCGTCATACAGAACGTCCAGCCCCAGCCCTTCGAGGAAGTCATTGATCTCGTCGGCTTTTGCGCTGACTTCGGCGTTTTTGGGATCGAGATTGATCAGATGAATGTCGAAGGGCGCGAGTGGGGGCGGGAACATGATGCCGCCCTCGTCGAAATTCTGTTCGATGCAGGCCGCGACAACGCGGGAAACGCCTATGCCGTAGCAGCCCATGATCATGGGCTTTTCCTTGCCGTTTTCGTCAAGGAACACGGCCTTCATGGATTCGCTGTATTTCGTGCCCAGCTTGAAGATATGGCCGACTTCAATGCCGCGCTTGAGTTCCACGGGCTTTCCGCAGCAGGGGCAGGGATCTCCGGCCACGATATTGCGGAGGTCGGCCCATTCCAGAGGCAGGCTGACATCCCGTCCGAGGGAGAGATGCCGTATATGGGTATCGGCCTTGTTGGCCCCGGCTATCCAGTCGTTGCCCGCGATAAGTTCGTTGTCGGCATAGATTCTGTCCACGCCTCCGAGGCCGACTGGGCCGGCAAAGCCCACGGGCGCGCCCGTCCATTCCTTCACCTGTTCGGGAGAGGCAAAACGGATGTCGTCCGCACCGATCAGCTTGCGCAGCTTGATTTCATTGAGTTCGCGGTCTCCGCGGATAAGGGCGGCCACGGGTTTGCCGTCCGCAACCATGAGCAGCGTCTTGATCAGCTTTGAAGCAGGAACGCCGAGGAAGGCGCAGACTTCTTCCACGGAATGCTGATCAGGGGTGGATACCTCTTCCACGGGAGGGCAGTCGCCTGTGTCGGGAACATACTGGGTGACCACGGGAGCGCGTTCCACGTTGGCGGCCCAGGAGCAGGTCGGCCAGTCCGTACAGGAGGCTATGGTATCTTCGCCTGTCTCGGCCAGCACCATGAATTCATGGGAGAAATTGCCGCCTATGGCGCCGGTGTCGGCTTCCACCTGACGGAATCCCAGAGCCATGCTTGAGAAGATTTTATGGTAGGCGTCGCGCATGGCGGCATAGCTTTTATCCGCGCCGGCGTCGTCGCAGTCGAAGGAATAGGCATCCTTCATCATGAATTCGCGGCCGCGCATGAGGCCGAAACGGGGGCGCAGCTCGTCGCGGAATTTGGTCTGTATCTGATAGAGATTCAGAGGAAGCTGACGATAGGAACGCACTTCGCCGCGCAGCAGATCGGTGATGACTTCCTCATGCGTGGGGCCGAGGCAGTAGTCGCGATCGTTGCGATCCTTGAAGCGCAGAAGCTGATCGCCGAACTTTTCCCAGCGGCCCGTTTCAATCCACAGATCGGCGGGGATGACCATGGGCATGAGAACTTCGCAGGCGCCGGCGGCGTTCATTTCGCGGCGCACGATGTTCTTTGCCTTTTCCAGCGTGCGCAGCCCCAGCGGCAGCCATGTGTAAATGCCGGAGGTGAGCTTGCGGATCATGCCCGCGCGAACCAGAAGTTTGTGGCTGACCACTTCCGCATCGGCGGGAGCTTCCTTCAGGGTGGGAATGTAGTAGCGGCTCCAGCGCATGAACTACCTCGAATGAGAAAAGGTTGGAGGATTGGCCGCGGCCGGGGCCGCAGACGGAAAAATCAGGCGCCGCGTTCCGCCAGCAGCCTGTCCAGTTCTTCAAGAAAAGCTGCGAGAAGCGCTTCCTGCCCGTTCACGCTGCGCAGAATCTTGCCCTTGCGGAAAATGACGCCCTTGTTTCTGCCCCCTGCCAGACCGAGATCCGCTTCCCGGGCTTCTCCCGGGCCGTTGACCACGCAGCCCATGACGGCAAGCTTGAGATCGGCCCGTTGGGCGTCGGGGCGGCTTTGCACATGCTCTTCCACGGCGGAAGCCAGAGCGATGAGGTCGATTTCCGTGCGGCCGCAGGTAGGGCAGGAAACAATTTCCGGGCCTCGGGAGCGCAATCCGGCCGCGCGCAGAATTTCCCAGGCAACGCCGACTTCCTTCACGGGATCGGCCGTGAGCGAGACGCGCAGTGTATCGCCAATGCCGTCAAAAAGCAAAACCCCGAGTCCTACGGCAGATTTTACCGTGCCGCGCATCAGGGTGCCCGCTTCAGTCACGCCGATATGCAGGGGATAGTCGCAACGTTGCGCCATGAGACGATATGCGGCTACGCAGTCCGTTACGGAGGAGGACTTGAGGGAAATCTTGATATCGTAAAAGCCGCGATCTTCCAGCAGCCGGACGTGCCCGAGCGCGCTTTCCACCAGAGCCTCCGGCGTGGGGCCGCCGAAACGGGCCAGCAGATCCTTTTCCACCGAGCCGCTGTTTACCCCTACCCTGATGACGGCATGATGCGCCTTTGCGGCGTCTGCCAGAATATCCACGTTATGTTTTCCGCCGATATTGCCCGGATTGATGCGCAGTCCGGGCAAACCTGCTTCCAGCGCGGCCACGGCCAGGCGGTAGTCAAAGTGAATATCCGCCACAAGAGGGAGCGGCGAACGATCGTTGATGGCGCGCAGGGCGGCTGCGGCTTTGTCGTCCGGCACGGCCAGACGCGCTATTTCGCAGCCGGCGTCGGCCAGGGCATGAAGCTGATGCAGAGTGGCTTCCACATCGCGGGTGTCCGTGTTGGTCATACTCTGCACAAGTACGGGATGACCGCCGCCCAGAGCAAGGGGGCCGAGTTTCAAAACGCGGGTGTGATCTCGATGCGCCATTTCAGCTGCCTTCCTTTTCCGCGCGGGGGGAGGTCTCGCGCCGTATACGCTTCATGGTTTGCAGCGCGTCCCTCGTATAAACGGCAAGGGCGCACCATATCAGGGGAAAGGCGATCAGATCCGAAGTTTCCAGCTTTTCGCCCAGCAGGGTGACGGCAAACAGAAAATTCAGACAGGGGCTGACATATTGCAGAATGCCGAGTGTGGCCAGAGAGACACGCTGCGCCGCATAGCCGAAGAGCTGGAGAGGTATGGCCGTGAACAGCGAGGTTCCTGCCAGAAGCAGGGGCTGAGAAAGTCCGTGCCCTGCCAGCGCGCCGAAATCGTGCGGATGCGCCCAGACAAGCCAGGCCAGAGCAAAAGGCGTAAAAAAGATGAGTTCGGCGGCGAGCCCGGGGGCCGCCCCCACATGCAGCGTCTTCTGAAAGAAGCCGTACAGGGCAAAGCTGACGGAAACAATCAACGCCAGCCAGGGCACATGACCGAAAACGATGATTTTCCAGCCTACGCCCGTCATGGCAAGCAGTATGGCCAGAGTCTGGGGGCGGCTCAACTTTTCCCCCAGCAGAAAGCGTCCCATAAGGACATTGAGCAGAGGAGTGATGAAGTACCCGAGGCTTGCCTCCACGACATGACCGTTGTTCACGCCCCAGAGAAAAAAGCCCCAGTTGACGGCAAGCAGCAGGGAGCAGAGAGCCAGACGGGGAGCTTGCGTGCGGGAATGCAGGGCCTTTCCGAGTTCCGGCATGCGCCGGGTGACAAGAAGCAGCACAAGCAGCAGGAGCAGAGACCACAACATGCGGTGGGCCAGAATGGTGACTGCCGGCAGAGAGGCAAGCAGAGGCCAGTACAGAACGGCAACTCCCCACAGCATATGGGCAGAGCAGCCCGCCACGGTACCCTGACAGGATGAATCGCAGGAAAAGGTATGGGGACGCTGAAACATGGGTATATCAGAGCCTGACGCTGCTTGTGCAGGCAGTATGTCTATGCAGAAACGGAGGGGCGGCGGGTGCGTCCCGGAGACAAAAGATGCGCGCGATCCGTGGCGAACCACGAACCGCGCGTGCCGGATATGCTGAATGTCCTTTCCGCTGTAAGGCTGGAATCGCCTGAGTTGCGAGCCTCACTCAGCGGGAGAAGGAGCGGCTGTACAGATCGGCAATGGCCTTGCGGCCTTCAGCTTCAAGAAAGCGGGTGCCTGTGGCCGTGAAATGAGCATGGGCGATGATCGGATTTTTTTCCACAACCCAGTCTTCCTTGGCCCAGCGGAACCAGTCGTTGCGCCCCTGATCGAAAACGAGAAGAGGCTTGTTGCACAGTTTTGCGAATTCGGCGCCCCAGCCTGTGCCGCCCTTCACGGTCTTATCTTCCTGAATGGTGCCGACCACGATGACTTCCTGTCCGCTGCTGACCTGCCAGCATATGGACTGGAGTACCTTGCGGAACATGGGAGCTCTGGTGTACTCGCGACCCATGAGGCGGGAGACGTAGGTCATGCTCACGTCCTTGAGAGCCAGCTCGTCGCTGGTCAGAACGCGCACGCCGCGCTTGCGTTCCAGCTGGTGGCCCTCAAAGCTGAAGTTGACTTCTTCGATGCCCCACGCTTCGGCCTGCGCTCCGAAAAATTGTTCGGTACCGGCCGCGCCGCCGCTGAAGAGAACACATTGTTTTGGGTCGAGCATTCTTTCCTCCCGTCCGCCTGCAGGTTGGTGAATTATGAAAATTGTCCGGCGTCGCCCCCGTAAAGGAGGGCGACGGTATTCCCGGGATGATTCTTATCAGCGGGGGGCAACGCGGGTTGTCCCGTTGCCGCGCAAGACCATGACCTGCTGACCGGGGGTGAAGACCATATCCGCCCCCTGTACCACGGCCAGCGTTCTTCCGCTGTCAAGTCTGACGACGACTTCCACGCCGTTCTGATTTCCGATGTTGTTGGCTCCGACGGCTCCCAAGGCCGCGCCGCCGAGCGCGCCGACGACTGTGGCAATGGTGCGGCCGCTTCCTCCGCCGATGGTACTTCCGAGGACGCCGCCGAGGACGCCGCCCGCACCTGCGCCTATGAGTTCTTTGCCGGAGCTTTCATTATTGATGCGAACCTGTCGGAAGGAAACGACGGTTCCGTATTCGACATCATAGGTTCCTTGTGCGCCACTGACGGCATAATCTCCGCCGCCGACGCGGGGGGTGCATCCTCCCGCCAGGGGAGAGGCGATCAGGAGCAGAGCCAGAAAGATTGAAAAGGTTCTGGAATAACCGCGCATAGTTGCCTCTGTTGGTTCTTCAGTTTTGCTGATGGGAACAAGATCCTTTCTCCGTATGCGGAGGTTGGAATATTCAGGATTCATTGTATCCAGCTTGAATTTAAAGTCCAGTTAAGAGGTTTGCCTACGCGGAGGGAGGAACAAGATATCAAAAAGGCCCCGGGAACCGGGGCCTGAATCCGCAATATGAAAAGCCGTATGAGGCGGAATCAGTAGCGGGGAGGACGAGGAGCGCGGGGCTTGGCTTCGTTGACGCGAAGCGTACGTCCGCCGAAGGAAGTGTTGTCAAGCGCCTCAATGGCAGCCGACGCGCCGGGTTCTTCCATTTCGACAAAACCGAAACCGCGGGCACGGCCGGTTTCGCGATCGTTCACCAGTTTGACGGAGAGAACTTCCCCGTGTTCAGCAAAAAGGTTCTGCACCTGTTCTTCGGTGGCGGACCAGGGAAGGTTCCCGACATAGATAGACTTGGCCATAGAAAAAAAACCTCAACGAAAAAAACATCGACTGCCATGCGCTGAGCGGGCAAACCTATGCCCCCGCATGGATTCCTTGCAATAAGGCTTGCCCCAAGAAAGAGGGCAAGTCAACAGGAATCCTAATTTTTTTTTGGAAAATAGCCGGTAAAAATTACGTTTTTGTCAAAAATCAACGAGGGATTCCGTCTTTCCTCTCATATTCCGTATTGTATTTGTTCATTTTTTTGCAAGGCGGGAAATGAAGAAAAATATTTTGAAAATATGCCGGAAAAAGTGGGATTACGACGGAAATTTCGATCGCATGAACAGAGATTGAAGGGAGACAAGGCCTCTATTCGGGAGAAAATGTGCAGAGCGATACGAAGGAAGAAGCTCAGAAGCACGGGTTCATGCGGTGTGGATTGAGGGTGGAAAGCTTGTGAAATATATCATTTATAGAAGAACCATCTTTTCGGGCGCAAGACGTTCAGGCGAGATGTCGGCAAGGTGAGCGGCGGAACAGGGGCAGAACTATCCGACCTGAGAGCAAGGCTTATCCGGGATGGGAGAACATCACCGCGTGTCGGCTTCGGCCGTCATGGCTGCCGTTATCCGGGCAGGGGCAGGAATAACACATGCCGAACCCTGAGTTCCGGCTATTTTTCGAGGGCGGCTCTTTAAGGGGGCACGGAGAAGATGTGTTGCCGTGCAGAACCGCGTCGGAGCGGAGGGCGCGAGGAACCTGTTATTGCCGCCGTTTGAAGAGTTTTTCCATATCTTTAGGATCAAGGGTAACGGCGCAGGGCCGCCCGTGAGGGCAGTAATCGGGTTCTTCCGTCGCAAGCCACCGGCGCAGCAGTTGCAGCGCGTCGGCATTTGTGAGCTGTTGCCCTGCGCGAATGGCGGAATGGCAGGCGTGGCTGATCCACAGCGAGGCCGGATCGTCCTTCTTTCCCGCAAGGGCTTCTCGCAGAAACTCGGATGCGTCCGAGCCCGCCATATCCGGGGGCAGCGCGGTAACCCGGCAGACGCTTCCTCCTTCAGCCAGCTCGGCAGAAAAGCCCAGCTCGCCCAATGTGGAGCGTATTTCCATAAAGCGTTCCGCTTCGGCAGGGTGGAGTGTCAGGTTCAGCGGAACAAGCAGAGGACGGGACAGGCCGGCAAGCGCGCCTGAGCGGAATTTTTCATACATGATCCGTTCATGTACGGCGTGCTGATCCAGCAGGATCAGCGTATCCCCTTTGGTCAGCACGAGATAGGTTCCTGCCACCTGCCCGAGATAACGGAAAGCTGCCGCCTCATTCCCGGAAGAGTCGGCTGAGGCGGTATTGAGCGAGGCCGCCTGCGGGAGGCTTGCGCGTTCACCTTCGGGTGGAAGGAATGTCTCCTGCCGCGACGTATCGGGCGATAGCCCGGCCTGTGTGTCGGCAGGAATCCATGAGGAAGAGGCGGCGGGTTCGCTCAATGCTGCGCCCAACACTGCGCTGCTTTGCTCCCCGGAGTATGGCAGGGCAGCATTACCGGAAAGGGGAGCGATCGGGGCTGCTTCGTGGTCGTGTTCCTCTTCGTCATGGACGGGAGGTAGGGAAGGAGAGGACAGTGTTTCGCGCAGGGGATCGGGGCGGGGCATGATGCGTTCTTCGTCCACGCTTCCCCAGAAGCCCAAAGGGCGCGGAACAAAGGCTGCTCGCCGTTCCTGTTCCCGATCGTCCTCCGGGGGCGTCTGCATTGCCGCCGCGGCTGTACCCGTCATGGCGTCGCGGGCGTTCAGGGCCTGAGTGACGGCGTTCAGCACGGTGACGAACACGGATTGTTCGTCGCGGAAGCGCACCTCGTTTTTGGCGGGGTGGACATTTACGTCCACGGCTTCCGGGTCGATCTCGAGAAAAAGCACGATCTGCGGATAATCACGGCTGGTCAGTCTGCCCTGATAAGCCTGACGCGCCGCACGCAGAAGCAGACGGTCGTTGACGGCCCGGCCGTTGACGAAAAAGAGCATACGATCGGCGCGAGGCTGGGAGGAACGGGGGTTGGAGGCCAGACCGTGTACGGTCATTCTGTGTTGCTCCAGACGGAAGGGATGAAGTTCCTTCACCACCAGCGGAGGCCAGATCAGCGCAAGACGCCGGGAGAGATCCATATCCGGCTGTACGTTCAGGGCGACGCGTCCCCCCAGCTTCAGCGTAAAGCCGACGCCGACATTGGCAAGAACCAGCCTGTACAGCAGATCCTGCGCCCGTTTCAGTTCAGTTGCCGGGCTTTTGAGAAATTTCAGGCGGGCGGGTACATTGGCAAAGAGTTCGCGTACTTCAACCACCGTGCCGCAGGCCAGAGCCGCAGGGCCCAGACGGGAGATTCTGCCGAATTCCACGTCCAGACTCACGGCCTCGTCGCGCTCTCCGGAGGCGTTGAGCGGGGCGGAAACCATGCGGAAGCGGGAAACGGAAGCAATGCTGGGCAGAGCTTCTCCTCGGAAGCCGAAGGAGCGGATATGCGAAAGATCTTCAATACCGGAAATCTTGCTGGTGGCATGCCGGGTGACGGCCAGTTCCAGCTCGTCGGAAAGAATGCCGCGTCCGTCGTCCGTTACGCGAACCAGGTTGCGCCCGCCGTCTTCCAGCTCGATTTCGATACGCGAAGCTCCGGCGTCGAGGCTGTTTTCCACAAGCTCCTTGAGGACGCTGGCCGGGCGTTCCACCACTTCTCCCGCGGCAATCTGGTTGGACAGCTCGGGGGAAAGAAGACGGATATGTCTGCGGGAGGAAGATGCCTGTGTCATGGCCGTATATTAATATCTCCGGGATGCGGAGACAAGAAAAAAGAACCTCCTTTCGTTCCCTGTCCGGCAACTTGTCCGGCCCCGACCGGGAAAAGGCGCGCATCGGCGGGGCTGTGGCGGCTCTGAGCGGGCGTCATGCTTATGTTTTCTTTCTCTTTTTCCAGTCCTCTTCGGTCGGGGCTGTTCCTGCATGACGGAGCGATCCTGTTCTGAGGCCCGTCTCGCGATATGAGAGTGATGAAAAAATGGGGAAGTCCTGCGGCATACCCCGCGTCATGAAGCGGATGCAGGCGTGTTGCCGTGCTGCTTCAGGCTTCCCGCAGCATGGTCTCGAAATAGGCTATGGTTTTTTCCAGTCCTTCCCTCAGCGTCACCTTCGGTTCCCATCCCAGAGCGTTCCGGGCGAGAGAAATATCGGGACGGCGTTGCCGGGGGTCGTCTTCCGGGAGAGGTTCAAAGCTCAGGCGGGATTTTGATCCGGTAAGATCGAGTATGGTTTCGGCCAGCTCGAGCATGGTGAACTCGCCCGGATTCCCCATATTGACAGGGCCGGTGAATTCCGCCGGGGAGGCCATGAGACGGATCATGCACTCCACCAGATCGTCCACATAGCAGAAGGAACGGGTCTGGGAACCGTCTCCGTAGATGGTGATAGGCACGTTTTGCAGAGCCTGGATAATGAAATTGGATATCACCCGGCCGTCGTTGGGCAGCATGTGCGGGCCGTAGGTATTGAAGATACGCCCCACCTTCACGGGCAGCTTGTGCTGGCGTCTGTAGGCAAAAAACAGGGCTTCCGCACAGCGTTTGCCTTCGTCATAACAGGAACGCAGCCCTATGGGATTGACGCAGCCCCGGTAATCCTCCGTCTGGGGATGAACTTCCGGATCGCCGTAGACCTCGCTGGTGGACGCCTGAAAAATGGGGATATTGAGGCGTTTGGCCAGCCCGAGCATGTTGATGGCCCCATGCACGCAGGTTTTGATGGTCTGCACGGGATCATGCTGATAATGCACGGGAGAGGCCGGGCAGGCCAGATTATAAATTTCGTCCACTTCGACAAACAGAGGAAAGGTGACGTCGTGCCGGATGAGTTCAAAGCGCCGGTTGTCCATCAGCTCTTCCACATTGGAGCGGGAGCCGGAAAAAAAATTGTCGACGCACAGAACCTCGTGCCCCTCGCTCAACAGACGGGAACACAGATGCGAGCCGAGAAAGCCGGAACCTCCGGTAACCAGAACGCGCTTGCGCGGAAACATGGCGAACCCTCCTGAATCGGCCGGCGGTCAATCTCCGTTTCCCTCCGGCGGATGTGCATCTCTATAGCGGAATAAAAGATAAAAATCGAGGGGAAAGCGCGGCGAGGCTTCCCCGTGCAATTCGCCTGTCTGCCGACAGGCGTGCAGCGTCGGCCGCTGCGGGAAGCGTCGGCTTCGTGTGCCGGAGGTCCGAAGAGCTTGCGGTTCGGCTGGGGCTGAGATATTGCAGCAGGCATTATGAACAACGCCTTTTTTAAACTGCATCTTTCCGTCGTTCTGGCCGGTTTTACCGGTGTGTTCGGCAAGCTGATCACGCTCAATGAGGGGCTGCTGGTCTGGTATCGTCTGCTGCTTACCTCCTTCATACTTTTCGCCTTTCTCCGCCTCGGAGGCAGACTCCGGAAAAGCTCCCTGCGCGACGTGCTTTCGGCCGGAGGCGCGGGGCTGCTGCTTGCCCTGCACTGGGTCTGCTTTTACGGCAGCATCAAGGCGTCCAACGTGTCCATCGGCGTGGTCTGCTTTTCCACTGTGGGCTTTTTCACCGCGCTTTTGGAACCGCTGTTCTATAAACGCCGTGTTTCCATCCGGGAACTGGCCTTCAGTCTGATCACCATAGCCGGAGTGGGGCTAATCTTTCATTTTGACGCGCGCTACCGGCTGGGTATCGCCGTGGGGGTGCTTGGGGCCGCGCTGGCCGCGCTGTTCACGGTATGCAACAAGCGCGTCAGCGCAGGACGCGATACGCTGAACACGCTGCTGTATGAAATGCTGGGCGGCGCCGTGGGAAGCAGCCTTCTGCTTCCGTTCTATCTTGCATTGACGGGGCATTCCCTTGTCCTTCCCCCGCCTGCGGACATACTCCTGCTTCTGCTGCTCTCCCTGTTCTGCACGGTGTTTCTGTATGTTCTGCAAATACAGGTATTACGCAGTATTTCCGCCTTCACCGTGAACCTTACCTATAATCTCGAGCCGGTGTACAGCATCATCATCGCCATGCTGTTCCTTGGGGAAGCGCAGGAACTGAACGCCTCGTTCTACGGAGGTCTCGGGCTTATCGTCCTGTCCGTCGCGCTCCAGACCTGGACAAGCCTTCATGCCGTTTCCGTTCCCGTGTCTCCGGTAAAGGAAGGGAAGAGGGCTTGACTTCCGGCGTCCTGCCCCGCAATCTGGATGTTCGGTAAGAGAATGTCCGGGATATAGCGGGAGAACATACGCTTACCGGAGCCCCGGTGCGGGGGTATTCATACGGCTGCGCTCTTCGGGCAGGGCTTCGCGGACAATCGGAGCAGATCTTAACAACGACATTTCCGGAGCATGAGCATGATCGTCGGGCTGGGTATGGATATGGCCTCGCTTTCCCGAATCGGGAAATGTCTTGAACGTTTCGGCGCGCAGTTCTGCCGGAGGATACTGACCGAGGCGGAAAGGGAACTGCTGCCGGAGGCTCCCGCTGCCCGCACAGCCTTTGTCGCCGGGCGTTTTGCCGCCAAAGAGGCTGCGGTCAAGGCTCTGGGAACCGGATTTGCGGAAGGAATCGCTCCGCAGGATGTGGAGATCCTCCGTCTGCCATCCGGAAGGCCGGAACTGCGCTTTTATGGAGCGGCTGCCCGCAGGGCGGAGCGTCTGGGGGTGAAGAGCGCGCACCTTTCCCTGACGCATGAACGGGAAATCGCCGGGGCCGTAGTGGTGCTTGAAGGGGAAGGCGCAGGGCTTTCCCGGGAGGATTGAAATGTTTGTACCCGTACCCGCGCCTGCGGAAATGACGCAATGGGATGCGTCGGCTCTGGAATGGGGAGTGCCTGCGGATGTGCTGATGGAAAATGCCGCCCGCGAAGCCTTGAGCGCGCTGCGTACCGTGCTTGCCGCAAAAAAACGGACGCTGTACGGTTCCCGCGTCCTGCTTCTCATGGGGAGCGGCAACAACGGCGGAGATGCCGCCTGTCTGGCGCGGCATCTGCTGGACGAAGGGGCTGTTCCTCTTGTTGTCCATGCCCGCGCTCTCTCGCGTATGCGCGGATCTGCCGGACGATTTGCCCGGCTGGCGCGCCGTCTGGGCGTATCCTTTCAGCCTCTGTCCGTTTCGGGAGATCTGACTCGTGTGTGCGCTGCCTTTCCGCCGGATATCGTGGTGGACGGCTTGCTGGGCACGGGCTTCCACGGGCAGTTGCGTCCCCGTGAGCTGAACGTGGTACGCGCTATCAACGGACTGCGTTCTTCCGCACTGATTTTTTCTCTGGATATTCCTTCCGGTCTGGACGGAGGAAACGGTCGTCCCCGGCCCGAAGCGGTGCGCGCTCATGCTACGGTGACCTTCCAGGCCGCCAAGCCGGGGCTGATTGTTCCCGATGCGCGGGAATATACGGGAGAACTTCTGGTGCGTCCCATAGGCATGCCCCGGAAGGTCATGGAACAAGCTCCCGCTTCCTTTGTCATGTGGCAGGAAAGCGAAGAAGGACGACATATTCCTCCGGCCTGCCCCCGGCACAAGGGAGAGGCCGGGCGCGTACTGGTACTTGGTGGATCGGCGGCTATGACGGGCGCACCCAGACTGACAGCTCTCGGCGCGTTGCGCGCAGGGGCCGGGCTGCTGGTTGTGGCCGCGCCTGAGGGCGCAGCCCTGCCCATACGCACGGGGCTGCCCGAGGCTGTTGTCCATGCTCTGCCCGCAGGTTCCGACGGCGGGGAATGGCATGCCGGGCAGATGGTCGTTCTGCAGGGGGAACTTGCGGCCTGCCGGGCGCATGGGGCGCTTGTGGTCGGTCCCGGCATGGGACGCGGCAACGGTGCGGAGAAATGCGTACGCGCGCTGCTGGAAGAGCCGGACAGGCCTCCGCTGGTGCTGGATGCGGACGCGCTGTTTGCGCTGGCGCAGGAGCCGGAGCTGTTTGCGCTGCTATCATCTCGTGACGTGCTGACGCCTCATCCCGGCGAGGCAGCCGTTCTGCTCGGTCTGACGGCAGGCGAAGTTCAGGCCGATCGCTTTGCTGCTCATGCCCGCCTGCGGGAGCTGGCTCCTTCATGCTGGGTGCTTAAAGGGGAAGGGACTCTGAGCGGAGCGGCAGGGACGCCCCTGTGTCTTTCCCCCTGGTCTGTTCCTCAGCTTGCCGTGGGAGGCTCGGGCGATGTTCTCGCCGGAGTGATCGCTGCGTTGCTGGCTTCCGGTCAGGATGCCGTGCGGGCCGCCGCGCTGGGAGTGGAGATTCATGCCCGTGCGGGCCTGTTTCTGGCGGAACGGTGGCCGGATCGGGGCAACGGCCCGCGGGAGATCGCGGATGCCGTGTCCCTTGCGCGGGCCGCGATGGATATTCCCAGACCGGGTGAGGAAGAGTTGCGTTGCGCCGCATACAGCCTGAAAGGCTGAAAAACGAGTGCCGTGAACGAGTCGCAGCGTCGCGGGCATAAGATATCTGTTCTGCGTCGATTTTCAGAAATATGGACATTCAACCCTCAACCCTGCGGAGTCATCGACATGGCCTGGCTGCTGGAACATGCTGGAGAAACGGAGCAACTGGGGCGGATTATCGGAGAACGGCTGGCCGGAGCCTCGGACACGCCCTGGGAACGGCTCCGCGCTCTTTATCTGCGCGGTACGCTGGGCAGTGGAAAAACGACGCTGACTCGGGGACTTGTGGCGGTTCTGCCCGGAGGAGAGTCCGCAGAGGTGGCAAGTCCAAGCTTTACGTTGTGCAACATATACCCCACCCGCCCGACGCTGCTGCATGCGGATTTATATCGCCTGGGGGACAGCTCTTCGGCTGCGCTTGGGGAATTGCCGGAAGACATGGAAGAGGCTCTGGACAGCGGCGCGCTGCTGGTGCTGGAGTGGCCCGAATTTCTTGCGCCCGACCTGTGGGAAGAAAACCGCCTGGAAATAGAACTTCGTCCCGTGCCCGCCGCGGAGGGAAGGGAAAATCTGGACATTCCGGAGCAGTCGTGCGAAATGAAACGGTTGGCGGTGATAACGGCGCATGGCCCTGCGGGGGCGGCCCTGCTGGAAGCTTTGCGTTCCGAACTGTCATCGCGCTTCGCCGTGCGCGAGGCATGAGCCTTATCCTGTCTTCCCAGTGGGGAGGAAGTTTAGCGGGGAACTATTGACATGCGGATTCTGGTGCAGAAATTCGGCGGGACTTCCGTTGCCGATCTGGAATGCATGAAAAAGGTGCGCGGGAAAGTACGGAACGCTCTGGCTTTGGGGTATAAGCTGGTCGTTGTGCTTTCCGCACGTTCGGGCCGAACCAATGCCTTGCTGGAAATGGCCCATCATTGGTCGGATGAACCCGATCCTGCCGAAATGGATGTGCTTTTAACAACCGGCGAGCAGGAATCCGTGGCCTTGTTCGCTATGCTGTTGCAGGACGACGGCATCAAGGCCCGTTCGCTGCTGGGCTTTCAAGTGCCCATTCTGACGGACGGCGACTTTGGCAGTGCGCGTATTCAGTCCATCGACGCGGCCATGCTTCGGCGCGAGCTGGAAAAATATGATGTGCTGGTCATGGCCGGTTTTCAGGGTTGTACGGCGGACGGACGCCTGACCACGCTGGGACGCGGCGGATCCGACACCTCGGCCGTGGCCGTTGCTGCCGCGCTCGGCAGTGTGGAATGCCATATTTATACCGATGTGGACGGGGTATATACCACGGATCCGCGCATGTGCAGCGAAGCCCGCAAGATCGAGCGCATCAGTTACGACGAAATGCTGGAAATGTCTTCCATGGGAGCAAAGGTTCTGCAGATCCGCTCCGTGGAATTTGCCAAGAAATACAAGGTACCCGTGCGGGTCCGCTCCACGTTCAGCGACGATCCCGGCACGCTGGTCACACAGGAGGATGACATGATGGAGTCGGTGCTCGTTTCGGGCATTGCATATGACAAGGATCAGGCCCGGGTGACCTTGTGCGGCATTCCCGACAAGCCCGGCATTTCCGCCGCAATTTTCGTCCCTCTGGCAGAAAAGGGCGTGCTGGTGGACATGATCGTCCAGAAGGCCAGTCGCGAAGGCATCACCGACATGACGTTCACGGTGTCTCGCAAGGATGTGAAGCGCGCTGTGGATATCGTCGAGGAAGTGCGTCACTCCATCGGCGGAGAATGTGTGGAAACCGATCTCAACGTGGCCAAGGTTTCCGTGATCGGCGTGGGCATGCGCAATCACAGCGGCGTTGCCGCCCGGGCTTTTGCCGCGCTGCATCAGGCGGATATCAACATCAACATGATCAGCACGTCTGAAATCAAGATATCCTGCCTTATCGACGAACGGGAAGTGGAAAAGGCCGTGCAGACCCTGCACAAGGAATTCAATCTCCGCCTTTCCGCCGTGGAAGCGCAGTAACGGGGACGCCATGAGCAGGGAATACGCTCTCTATGACACCACATTGCGCGACGGCGCACAGTGCGAGGACATGCAGCTCACCACGCCGGACAAGGTGAAGATCGCTCTGCGTCTGGACGAGCTGGGCATGGACTACATCGAGGGCGGCTGGCCCGGCGCGAACCCCGTGGACAGCGAGTTCTTCCGCGAAGTGGTGTCCTACAGGCTGAAGACGGCAAAAATCTCCGCCTTCGGCAGTACGCATCACCCTTCACATACGGCGGAAAACGATCCCACGCTCATGGCGCTGCTTGCCTGCGGCGCACGGGTTCTGACCATTTTCGGCAAGTCCAGCGAACGTCATGCCCGCGACGCTCTGCGTCTGGAGCCTTCCAGAAATCTGGATATCATCCGGGATTCCGTGGCATTTCTGCGTTCCCGGGCGGAAGAAGTCTTCTTTGACGCCGAGCATTTTTTCGACGGCTGGAAGGAAAACCGCGACTACACGCTGGAAGCGTTGAAGCGCGCGCATGAGGCGGGAGCCGCTGCGCTGGTGCTGTGCGATACCAACGGGGGCACACTGCCCGAAGAAATCGCCGCCATTACCGCCGAGGTTGCGCGGGAACTGCCCGACGCGGTGCTGGGCATTCATGCCCATAACGATTGCGAACTGGGAGTCGCCAATACTCTGGCGGCCGTGCAGGCCGGGGCCCGACATATTCAGGGTACGGTGAACGGCGTGGGGGAACGCTGCGGAAACGCCAATCTCTGTTCCGTCATTCCCGTGCTGGAATTGAAAATGGGCAAACACTGTCTGCCGGAAGGGGCGTTGCCCCAGCTGGCCGCGGCATCACGGTATGTTTCCGAAGTGGCCAATATGCCGCCCTTCAGCCGTCAGCCCTTTGTGGGGCGTTCGGCCTTCGCGCATAAGGGAGGCGTGCATGTAAGCGCCGTCAACCGCGATTCTACCCTGTATGAACATATCCGGCCGGAAAGCGTGGGCAACAGTCAGCGCATTCTGATTACCGAACTTGGCGGACGCAGCAATATCGTCTCTCTGGCGCGGCGTTTCGGCTTTCATCTGGATAAGGATGAGCCTGTCGTCAAGGGCCTGTTCAACGAACTCAAGAAGAAGGCCAGCCAGGGCTATGATTATGCTGCGGCCGAGGCCAGCGTGGAACTGCTGCTGCTGCGCAAACTCGCCAGGCGCGGCGTGCGTGAATTTTTCCGCCTGCATAAGCTGCGCGTGCTGGAAACCAAGGACGGCGAAGGCGCGCCTCTGGCCGAGGCCACGGTGATGGTCGAGGTCGAGGGTGTTGTGGAACATACCGCCGCCACAGGTCAGGGGCCGGTCAATGCTCTGGACAATGCCCTGCGCAAGGCTCTGCTGCCCTTTTATCCCCGCCTTGCCGAAATGCGGCTGCGTGACTTCAAGGTGCGTGTGCTGACCGCAAGCGCGGGCGGAGGAGGGGAAGACGCTACGGGAACCGCAGCCGTTACCAGAGTTCTGATAGAAAGCGCGGACAGCGAGGGGGCATGGGTGACGGTCGGCGTTTCCTATGACATCATAGAAGCCAGCTGGCAGGCTCTTGCGGATTCCGTGATCTACAAGCTCTATCGGGATGAGTGGACTTCACACGGGCCGGAGTGATTAGTATGCCGCGCTGAGACGTGCAGACCATATTCGGAACGGGGGTGAACGAGATTGTTTCGCCCCCTGTTTTTATATGTATGGGAATGTGTTTTTTTGTTCATGAATTGCTGCCGGAAATTATGTTTATTTGCTGACGACTGTTTCATGTCTTTGTTTCATGTATTCGCAAGGTATATTTCATAAAATAAAATAAGATGACTGATAAGTATTATAATTTTTTTATAGTGTCTATTGGTATGTAATTATAAACAATATAAATGTTTGTAAAATTTTTGATTGGTATATATTTTAAATAAATATACTTCTATATATTATCTATAATTTTTATATTGAATAATAAAATTGTTGATATTATATACTAAATTTTTAATGTTTTTATTTGAGTATCTTGCAGATTATATCTTATGTAAATTTTTATTGCTATGGCGATTTGATTTTATACTTAATCCCCTACGGAAAAGTGCTTTTCATTTTCTGTTTTGTCCGTCGATGAGATGCTATTCTTGCAGTGTATAGGCTGCTTTTGTTAAAGTATGATAGTGATTTTAAATAGGTTCATTCCCTGCTCTCCTCGAGAGCAGGGGGGAAGGCAGTGAAAAACAAATGAGCCGTATCAACTCCTTTTTCTATAAAATGAAAAATAAGCGCTGTAGGGCATATATTTTGCATTATATAAAGTAACCGGGAGAAAAAGCAGTCTATTTTCAGGATGTATGTAC
>DWXS01000070.1 GCA_019119045.1 Candidatus Mailhella merdavium
GGTTCTTTGGGTATAGTCATGATTCTTGCCGCAGATTTCTTAAACTCTTCGCCCAGTTTTTTATGTTCCCTATTTAAGGAAACAGCTTCGCGAATGATGACAGGCAGTTCTGTTTTCTCGGAGGGTATGAAAGGGGAGGCTACAGGCTCATGCCGAGGGCTCTTGCCGCAGCCGGGTATTCCGTGCCTTCAATATCCTTGCGGGTAAATACATGTTTTGCCAGTACAACGCCCTGATCTTCCCAGGGAAGATATCGGCGGAGGACGTCATATTGAGCCGTGATGGCGTCCATGTTCCAATCCGTATCGCTTCCGCAGGTGACCAGCATGGCCGTTTTCATGCGATGTTTTCGCAGAGCTTCACGTTGGGGCATCATGCGATCCAGGACAATCTTCAACTGCGCACTCATGTTGTAGTAGTACAGCGGTGTGACCAGTACGAGCATGTCTGAGGAGAGTATTTCAGGAAGAATTTTCTGCATGGCGTCCTGCTGAATGCATTCCCCGTTATGTTCATTGCAGTAATAACATGCCCGACAGGGGCCGATGTCTTCAAAGGCAGTATCGAAACGAACGACGGTATGCCCTTTGGATGAAGCACCGGCGGTGAATTCATCGGCCAGCAGAGCGGATGTCCCCTGGCGATGAGGGCTGCCGGTGAGCATGACAATCTTCATGGATGTTCCTTTGCCGTCAGGAAAAGTAAGAGCGGCGGCTGTCGAGGGTCACGGAAGGAGCAGAAGGTCTCCTGAGCATTTCGGTAAAAGCGTCGGGAGTTGATATTCTGATCACAGGGGATTTTCAGAAGATGCCTGAAAAGCCCGGAAATTTTTCAGAGCCTTCCGATACGGAGAGAACGGGGAGGGGGGCATCCCGCTCCCCGCGATATCAGCAAGAATTACGTCAAACAGCTTCAGGGAAGCTTATTATAGTCCGCATCGCTGACGGGCTCATGCCAGTCGCTTTTGGTATTTTCGCCCGGAACTTCCACGGCAAGATGCACAAACCAGCTGTCTTTCGCCGCTCCGTGCCAGTGTTTGACCCCGGCGGGGATATGGACTACGTCGCCCGGGTGCAGCTCACGGGTTTCCTTGCCCCATTCCTGATACCAGCCGCGCCCGGCCGTACAGAGCAGAATCTGTCCGCCGCCTCTGGTGGCCTGATGCGTGTGCCAGTTGTTGCGGCATCCGGGTTCAAAGGTGACATTGCCGACGACCACGCCTTCAGTGGAAAGCATGTTCAGATAACTGTTGCCGACAAAGTACCGGGCATAGGTCGTATTGGCTCCGCCACGAGGGAAAATGCCGGAACTTTCCGTTTCTGCGTTGTCCCTTGTGTCGTTGAATGCTTTCCTGACTTCTCCGGCAACAGCCTCTGCCAACGCACTGTGGTTTTCGGGAGTGAGATGAATTTGATCCGGCCCCTGAGCAAAGGGAACAACCGTTGCAGCGTCAAAGAAAAGTACTCCGGCCGATTCCACCATCGGGCGCAGAATTCCGGGGAGTTCTTCACTCTTGGCAAGCGATCCTGCAAAAAAGTCGGCATAGGGGCTTGTCGTCAGATTCAGTTTGGGAGGGCAGACTACCAGCACCTGAGGCACGGGGAACGTTGTCCTCTGCTGCCATTCTCCCTTTTTGACGATGGAAACAAGTTCCGCCAGACTCGCTGCGATGTCTGATGCACTCTGGTTGCGATCCTTGCGCAGATCGTTCGTGCCCAGCATGATGATGACCATATCCAGCGGCATGTGTGAAGAGAGGGCTGCCGGGAGGTAGGCTGCTCCGTTCATGCCGGCGCCGGGAATGATGCCGGTGCCGGAACGTTCCGGGCTGTCAATGCGTGTCGTTCGTCCGCTCAGTCCTTCCACGATCACTTCATAATCGTTACCGAGCAGAGCAGCCATTCTTCCGGGCCAGGAGGTGTCCAGCGGCAGGCGTCCGACAATTCCCTGAGCATCTTCAACGTAGCCGAACGTGTTGGAATCTCCGAAAACCAGGATGCGTTTTTTCTCTGCTGCGGCTTCCGCAACGGAAGTCAGGCAGAGCATGAGCAGACAGCACAGGAGTGCAATAAGAGGAGTCCTTTTCATAGACATATGCTCCTTGTTTCAGAGTGATGACATATACTTATGGGCTGGAGCTTTCTTTCAAAAGAGCATTTTTTGCCAAAAACTTGCCTTTTTTTGTCTTTGTCTTCTCAGAAGCAGCAAAACCTGATAGTTATGAACTGATGTCCAAAAAGAATATGTCTGTTCGAACAATGAGGAGCATATCCATGAACGATGACAGGCAGGAACGGGTGGAAGCCTGTAACAGAAGATTGAAGGAATTATTGCTGCGATATATGGACAGGCCGGAGCTTCGTCCGTCGGCCGTTGA
Organism: Candidatus Mailhella merdavium; assembly: GCA_019119045.1. Lineage (GTDB taxonomy): Bacteria > Desulfobacterota > Desulfovibrionia > Desulfovibrionales > Desulfovibrionaceae > Mailhella > Mailhella merdavium. Next base: position 2,378 of record DWXS01000070.1, read on the forward strand.
CGGACTTGTGCTGGTACGTCGTGAAGAGTCCAACAGTATGGAACGCTGTTTTGAAAAGCCTCTGGCATCTGTTGTCATTCAGGGATGCAAGCAGTCCACCATAGGTACACGGAAATATATTCTGCATGAAAACCAGTGCCTTGTTTCCGGAGTGGATATGCCGAGCATATCAAATGTTGTCCATCCTGGCGCGGAAAAGCCCTTTCTTTCCGTATTCGTCTATCTGGACAGAAATATATTGACGGATTTGATTTCGGAAATGGAGGCGGAACAAAGGCCCGCCTTTCAGGCGGACGAAGGAGTTTCCGTCGCAGACGTTGAGCCTGAATTTTTCGAGGCGATGCTTCGTCTTGTTGAACTGCTGGACAGGCCGAATCAAATAGCAGTGCGTACCCCAATCATCATGCGCGAACTTCACTATCTGCTGCTTGTCGGCCCGCAGGGAAGTACCTTGCAGAGCCTGTACACACATGGAACGCAGGATAGCCATATTGTTCAGGCCATTGCCATTATGAAGCAGAATATTGCCAGCCCCCTGCGTATGGACACTCTCGCCAGACAGCTCAGCATGTCCATATCGAGCCTGCATCGACATTTTAAAAATATCACAGGGTTCAGCCCCTTGCAGTATCATAAGCAACTGCGTTTGTATGAAGCGCAGAGACTGATGCTTGTTGAAAATGAACGGGCCTCGAATGCTGCACTGGCAGTCGGATATGAGAGCGTCACTCAGTTCAACAGAGAATATAAACGTATGTTCGGTGAGCCTCCGCACAGGGATATAATGTTGAGACGCAGCTACTCATGGTAATATATTTCTGAAAAGGAAAATTAAAAAACAGCGTCCCGGTAGAACTGCCTTTACCGGGACGCCAAGAATGCAATTTCATGAGTTCATGGAAACGAGCCTTACAGGGTAATCCTGTAGCCTGAAATTGTTTAAAACTTTATTCCGGAGCCTCATCATCGCAGGAGACTCTTTTTATATATTGATATAACATGTCCTTCTTCTATGATTCCGCTCCGCTATGACGTCGGCCCGTCATGAACCATGATAAAAAACGCGCGGAGGCCGGCGTTTTGCCTCAGGCAGATGCCCGCGCGCAAAACCGAGCGTCAGCACACTGACCAGCCGCAGCTCTTCCGGCACATTGTAGCGGGCCTTGACATCGTTCCTGTTCATGAAGGATTCGGCAAAACCTATCCAGCAGGTTCCGAGGCCCTGCGCATGTGCCGCCAGCATAATGTTTGCCGTACATAAGCTGGCGTCATAGACGTACCAGTGTGACGAAGGATCACCGTACACGGCCACCAGTGCCGGTGCATTATAGAAAACATTGAAGGATTCTTTGTGCAGCCAGTCTTCATACTGGGCCAGCCAGGGTTCTTCCTTCAGTCTGGGCAACAGCCAGGCCTTGATTTCATCAGACAGAGCGTGAATGGACTCCTGCCCTTCCAGGACGGCAAAGCCCCAGGGCTGCATACCCGAGCCGGTCGCTGCCTGCGTGCCGAGGCGCAACAGCTCATCGATCATGGCAGCAGGGACAGGCCGCTCCTCATATGTACGGCAGGAACGCCGTCCGGCAATACATTGCAAAGCGTCCATCGAAACCTCCTTGCTTCAATGGTGGTGAAACGCACATGTCAATTTTTCTTAAAGCGTCAGACAAGGTCAAGTAAGCTGTTTCCGGGGGCCGGAATATCCCGGGCCTCCGGAAATCTGAAAGGGCATACGCTGAAAAGGGTAACAGGAGGTGACAGGGCGGATGCAGAGGGAGCCGTCCGCACGGATTACATCATGCCCGGAGCTGTATCCGCTTCTCCGGACTGAGCCGGATTCTACACTGCCCGAACGGCAGGCCCGGATGACGGCGGTTCCGGGTGAGTTGCGTTTTCGGCGGGGGCCGTCTGTGAGAGTCTTTGCTCCCCATGCTTTGCAATATTGCGTCAGGGGGGATGCGGCAGGAGAACGGAAAGTCGGTCAGCTGTTCATGCCTGTGCGTTTCAGCCAGTCGTCCATGTCTTCAGACAGTGAAGAGCCGCCGCTGTAGCGTACGGAGAGAGCTTCCGTAATGCGGGAAGAAGGGCACAGTTTGGCGATGGCCGTAAGACTCTGCCCCAGACGGCCACCGCCGTGACTGACAAAGGGAACTATGGTTTTTCCTGAAAAATCATATTGCTCAAGGAACGAGGCAATGGGCATGGGAATGGAGGCCCACCAGTTGGGATAGCCCAGAAATACCGTATCATAACGTCCCATGTCGGCAATGCGCGTTTTCAGTTCCGGCCGGGCTGCCTGCTCCTGATCGCGTTTGGCCTGCTCAAGGCAGGTGTTATAGTTTTCAGAATAGGGTGTGACCGGTTCGAGTTCCACAAGATCCCCGCCGACTTTTTGATGCAGCAGCCGCGCAATGCCGCGTGTATTGCCGGACCAGGTGAAGTATGCGATCAGGGTGCGTTCCGGGGCGGCTCCCCGGGCTGTCCGGGGAAGGGCATTGAACGCAAGCCCTCCGAGAGTCAGGGCGGATATGGCCAAAAAACGTCGACGGGAAAAGACAGTATGCATCATAATACTCCGGATTTATTGTTGTGAGCTGAAATGCTGTTGTTGACGCTTCAGTTCGCGTTTCGGGCCAGGCGGAAACCGAGATTGAAGGTTTTGTTTTCCGGCGGGTATGCGGCGCGATAGGCGGAACGGAGGTGACGCCCGAAGTCGTTCCAGCCGCCGCCTCTGTTGACGCGATAGGTTCCTGAAGCGGCTCCGGCAGGATTTTCAAGGCTGTTTCCGTCATATGCTCCGTACCAGTCCCAGCACCATTCCCATACATTGCCGTGCATGTCGTACAAGCCCCAGGGGTTCGGGGCGAAGCTGCCCGCGGGAACGGTTCTGCTCCGGTACCGGCCGGCGGGATACCCGTCATAGGGGTAGGTGCCGTAATAATTAGCCTGATCGACAGTGACATTTTCGCCCGTGGAAAAAGGCGTCGTCGTTCCTGCGCGGCAGGCATATTCCCATTCCGCTTCCGTGGGGAGGCGGTAGCCGTTTGCCTCACGGTTCCATGTCACCGTTCTGCTGCTTCCTTCACCGCGTATTGCATAGGCCGGAGTCAGATGTTCTGCTGCGCTTCGGGCATTGCAGTATGTCACGGCATCATACCAGCTGACATTTTCCACCGGCAGATCGTCCCCCTTGAACTGAGAGGGCGTATTTCCCATAAGTTTCCGGTATTCTTTCTGCGTTACTTCGCGTGTTCCCAAATAAAAGGAAGGAAGGGTGATGCTGCGCCGGATTTCGTCTTTTTCCCGGCGATGTTCCGAGTCCGGACTTCCCATTTCAAAGGTTCCGCCGTTAATGAGTATCATTTCATTGTCTGCAGCCCGTACCGGTACTGCCGCCATCATGGCGGTCAGGCACAGGGCTGTGAGGAAAAACAGTTTCATCCTCTGCTCCTTATCCTGCGGTTGTCTGCGTTGAAATCTTTTTATGGTCTGATTTTTTGATGAACAGCGAAGCGGGCTTGTGCCATGTGCCGCTCAGAGAAGAAACTCGGGCGGCCAGCCATGCGCACAGAAAGAACATTGCGCCGTAATCCAGAAAGAAGAGGGCGGTACTTTCGCTCCACAACATAAAGGAACTGTTCATGGTCAGAGGATATATCAGTTCCCTATACTGAAAAGCGTGTATGCCGTAGACGGCGAAAGCAATGCTCATGCAGAAGGATACACGGCAATATACGCCGGAACGCGGGAATGAAAGCAGTCGTCCGAGCGATGTGCCGAATCGTTTTCCGTACATGCCCAGATGGACGGCGGCAAGAATAAAACACCAGTGCGCACAAAAGACGTGCAGCGTTCTGATGGAAAGAGCTCCCTTGAAGTCGGCGAACGCAAAAACCGTCCGGGAAATGAAGACAGCGCTTGCAATCGTGCCGATCATGGACAGGAGCAAAAGAGCATTCAGAAAGAAACGGATGCTGCGCGAGGCATTGTATCTGCCTTTTACCAATGTCTTATACCATGCACGGTTCAGCCAGGTATGCAGCAGAAAGACGGCGGACAGAAAAAGCCCCAGCCATTCATGAGCGACGCTGCCCGTATGATGAGCGGCCATAAGCAGCAGAAACAGAAGCAGCATGATGATATCCGTCAGTATTCTTGTCTGTGCAGTCATCTCTCAGTCCCCTTTTCCATGGTTATGGAGTGTGCGGCGTGGCGGAAGGAGATGGAAAGTCGTCCCGGGGGGAGCAGACGCCGAAGCAGGGCCCGAGGCGGACTTCTCTCTGATTTGCAGAATAGGCAGGCTCTGGATGCGGATAAAGATACGATCTTGGCAAAAAATTGCCTGATTTTGTCAGATACTTCATGCTGGACACAAAGTCTGTGTGACGACAGGCGGACATGCCGCGAGGTGCGGGCCCCGGTTGCAATACCAGAGGCGTACCCGTGCGGCCGGAAAAGTGATAGCGGAAAAGATTGTCGGTGCGCCGCCCATCCTCCTTCATGATGGAAGACGGTCTGCGCTTTTTTTCAGAAACAGGGGATCGAGCAGGTAAGAGCGCGGACGCCGGGAACGGATACTCGGAGCCTGGCGTCGGGCTGTTTCAAAATGAGGGTTTTGTCCGCAGATGGTCGGTACCTGTCCGAACAAGTTGCTCTTATGCTGCTCTTCGCGAAAGAGGCCTACATCCGTCCTCCGTTTCTGAAAGGCAGGTCGCGCTTCGGACTATGAAATATTGACGCTGTGTTTGTTATAACGCGGATGGATGAAGCTGTATTTGCGTGCTGTGCAGGGTCGAAGCCGCGGCAGTTTTCGGGGAATGCTTCATACTCTTTGCTTGCGCGGCGTGACAGGCTGTGTTAAATGAATACTTTTGATTGCCCGATGGCAATATGCGAGAGTGGCGGAATGGTAGACGCACCGGATTTAGGATCCGGCGGAGCAATCCGTGAGAGTTCGAGTCTCTCCTTTCGCACCATTACCGGAAAGACTTTCCGGGACACGGCGTCCCGGGGCGAATAAAGGAGTTATCCCAGCCATGGAACACAGCGTAGAAAACGTTTCTCCCATTCAGCGCAAAATTACGGTCACCGTGCCCGCTGCGGACGTGACTGCCGCCATTGACAAGGCCGTCCGTCGTTTTGGCGCCGATCTGTCCCTGCCCGGATTCCGCAAGGGCAAGGTGCCTGCAAAGGTGTTGGAAAAGCGTTTTGGCGACGAAATTCGCGCCAGAGCCACCGACGAACTGGTGAACGACGCCATTACGGAGATTCTTGACAGGGAAAAACTGCATCCCATGTCCCGCGTGCAGCTTGAAGGGGAAGTGACCCCCGTTGCTCGGGATACGGATCTCTCCTTCACGTTCGGATTTGAGGTTCTTTCCGACGACATCAAGCTGCCCGAAGATCTTTCCGCGCTGAAAGTGGAAGTGGAAAGCGCGGAAGTTTCTCCTGCGGAACTGGAAGAGATCACCGGTCGAGTGCTTCGTTCCATGGCCCGTCTGGAAGATGTGACGGAAGCCCGTCTGCCCGGAGACGGCGACGTCGTGCTGGTGGATATTGACGGCGTTTATGAAGGCAAGCCGGTGGAAGGCATGAAGGCGGAAAACTATATGATGCAGCTTCATGCCCCCAAGGAAGGGGAAAAGATGAGCGAACTCGACACGCTGATCCGCACCCTGCACGCCGGAGAAGAGGGCGAGGCTCCCATGGTCTGCCCCGATATCTTCCCCGTTGAGGATCTGCGCGGCAAGACCATTACCCTCAAGTGCAAACTTCACAAGATCAGCCGCGAAGTTCTGCCCGAACTGGACGACGAACTTGCCAAGAAGGCCGGCTTCCCCGATGCCGAAGCTCTGCGCAAGGCCATTTCCGATCAGGCTTCCAACAATAAGATTCGCACCGTGCGTTCTGCCGCTCAGCAGAAAATGCTGGAAAAGCTGCTCGACAGTCAGGACTTCCCCCTGCCGGAAAGTCTGGTGAATGTGTATCTCAATGAATATCTTGCCGCTTCTCGCAATGATATGGTGCGCAGAGGCATGGATCAGAAAGCCATTGCCGGGGCTCTGGAAGGCCTGAAGGAAGAGGCCATGGTGGAAGCCCGCATGCAGGCCAAGGCACAGGCTTTCCTGATGGCACTCGGACAGAGGGAAGGCATTCAGGTCAGCAGCATGGACGTGGATCGCCAGATTTATCAGATGGCGCAGGAAAGCCGTCAGGATTTCCGCAAGCTGCGTGAAACGCTGTGGCAGAATGGTATGGCCGGTGATATTCAGGGGCGTATACTCGCCGCCAAGGCTCTTGATCTCATGTACGGCAAGGCGAAAAAGACCACACTCGGCGCGGACGGCAAGCCTCTGACGGAGCTGAAGCCGGAAGGAAGCTCCGAAGGAGACAAGGCCGCCGAATAGCCGATTGCTGACGAGCGGAGAAGAAACGGACGGCTACAGACGAAACATTTCCGCTTTTCAGTACTGGCAGGAGGCATGATATATGGTCGCGCCGGGGCCGCCCGGCTCCGGCGCGACTTTTTTCTGTGCCGCAGGGGCGGCGCGGTTCCGGCAGGGGGCGACCCCTGCATGCGCGTTTAAAGCGGGAAGAGCTTTTCGCCCGCAGGAGAACTACGATGATTATCCCCACAGTCATAGAAACTACGGGGCGCACCGAGCGCGCCTATGATATTTATTCCCGCCTGCTCAAGGATCGCATCATTCTGCTCGGCGAGGAGGTCAACGATCATACCGCCGGTCTGATTTGCGCCCAGCTGCTTTTTCTGGAATCGCAGGACCCGGAAAAGGAAATCAGCCTGTATATCAACAGCCCCGGCGGCTCTGTGACTGCCGGTATGGCAATTTACGATACCATGCGTTTCATTGCCGCGCCTGTGGCCACCATCTGCATAGGCCAGGCCGCAAGCATGGGAGCCTTTCTTCTGGCCGGAGGCGAAAAGGGGATGCGCTATGCCCTGCCGCACAGCCGGATTATGATCCATCAGCCTTCCGCCGGGTATCAGGGGCAGGTCACGGATATCGATATTCATGCGCGCGAGGTGCTGCGCATGAAAGCCTCTCTGAACGGGATGCTGGCCGAAAATGTGGGGCAGCCTCTGGACAAGGTTGCCGCGGACACGGAACGTGATTATTTCATGACTGCCGAAGAAGCTTTGGAATACGGCATCATCGACAGGATTTTCGTATCCCGTCACGAGATGGCGAGCGGTTCCGGTACCGGGGAGTAATTCATGAGCGAGAACGAAAGCGATAACGTCATGCACTGTTCCTTCTGCGGAAGATCCGAATTTGACGTGGAACACTTCATCGAGCAGAACGGCGTGTGCATTTGCGATAAATGTATTGCGCGCTGCAACGACATCATTTCCCGTCAGCATATTGAAGAAGTCCGCGAAGAAGAAGGCCCTCTGTTGACGCCGCCGGAAATCAAGGAACGCCTGGACGCCTATGTCATCGGTCAGGAGCAGGCCAAGAAGGTGCTGTCCGTGGCGGTACACAATCACTACAAGCGCGTTTTCTACAAGGGCGCACTGGACGGTGTGGAGCTGGAAAAGAGCAACGTGCTGCTGGTCGGGCCTTCCGGCAGCGGCAAGACGCTGCTGGCCCGCACGCTGGCCCGCATCCTCAAGGTTCCCTTTGCCATTGCCGACGCCACCACGCTGACGGAAGCCGGGTACGTTGGGGAAGATGTGGAAAACATCCTGGTGCAGCTGCTCCAGAATGCGGACTATGATCTCGAGGCCGCCGGTCGGGGAATCATTTATATCGACGAAATAGACAAGATTTCCCGTAAGGGAGACGGCCCCTCCATAACCCGCGACGTGTCCGGCGAGGGCGTGCAGCAGGCGCTTCTGAAGATTATTGAAGGCACGGAGGCCAATATTCCTCCCAAGGGCGGGCGCAAGCATCCCCAGCAGGAATTCATCCGTATGGATACCTCCAACATTCTGTTCATTGTGGGCGGCGCATTCATCGGGCTGGAAAAGATGGTGGAGCAGCGGATGCGCGGCAATACCATGGGCTTCGGCGCAAATATTGCCGCCAAGAAGGAGCAGAGTCTTTCCGCCCTGCTGGATCAGGTCGTTCCCACCGATTTTGTGCAGTTCGGTCTCATTCCCGAGTTCGTGGGCCGTATTCCGGTGATCACGCATGTGGACGAGCTTGAGGAAGACGATCTTATCCGGGTGCTTACGGAACCGAAGAACGCCTTGATCAAGCAGTATCAGAAACTGTTCGAGCTTGACGGCGTACGTCTGCGTTTTGAAAAGGACGCCCTGCGCGCCGTTGCGGCAAAGGCCATTGAACGCAAAACCGGAGCGCGCGGCCTGCGCAATGTGCTGGAAGGCATCATGCTGGACATCATGTATGAGCTTCCTTCCATGAAGGATGTGCAGGACTGCGTCATCACCAGGGCAGTTATTGAAAAGGGGGAAAAGCCTCTGCTGACCCGCAAGCCCCAGGCCAGGACGGCCTGATTTCAGGGCGGTTTCCGCCCTTTTTCTAAGGATCAGATATGCCTCTTTTTACCGGAATCATAGGCGGAACGTCGGAATCTCTGCGCGAGCTGCCCCTTATGTCTCTGCGCGAAGTGGTCATGTTTCCGAAGGCCATTGTTCCGCTTTTTGTGGGACGCGAAGCCTCCATCAAGGCCATTGAAAGCGCGGTGTCCCGCTATGATAAACATATCCTTCTGGTGACCCAGAAAGAAGCCGACGTGGAAAAACCCGGCCCGGACGATTTGTACGCCGTGGGCGTGGTGAGCAAGATACTCCAGCTGCTGCGCCTGCCGGACGGCAGCGTCAAGGTGCTGTTTGAAGGGCTGTATCGCGCGGCATGGCATCCGATGTCGGAAGAGGAGCCTTTCGGAAACGAAGCCTTTCCGCGTCTGCTGCTGGAGGCTCTTCCGGAAACGGAGAGCGAAAACAGCGAACGGGAAGCTCTGGTTCGGGCAACCCATGAGGCGCTGGAAGAATTCGGGAAGCTGAACAAGAAAATCAATCCCGAACAGATGGCTTCCATCTCCGGGTTGCGCAGTCCGGGGCGTCTGGCGGACGCCGTGATGGGGCTGCTCAAGCTGGATCATGTCCGCAAGCAGGAAGTTCTTGAAATTCTTGACGGAGACAAACGCCTGGAAAAGGTGTTCGAGATCCTGAGCGGGGAACTTTCCGTCGCTTCACTGGAAAAGGCCATCAAGAACCGGGTGCGCGGGCAGATGGAGCGCAACCAGAGGGAGTATTATCTCAACGAGCAGATAAAGGCCATCCACAAGGAGATGGGCAGGGAGGACGACCCTCAGGCGGAGGCCGTCGAGCTGGAACAGCGCTTCAAGGAAAAGAACATGCCGGAGGAAGCGCGTGAAAAGGCTTTGCGCGAGGTACGCAAGCTGCGTCAGATGTCTCCTTCCTCTGCGGAGTACACCGTAGCGCGGAACTATATCGACTGGCTTCTGGATCTGCCCTGGAACGAGCTGAAGCCCATTGATGTGGATATTCACGAAGCCAAGGCTCTGCTTGACGGAGAACATTTCGGCCTTGAAAAACCCAAGGAACGCATCCTTGAATATCTTGCCGTGCAGAAGCTGGCCGGAACCCTGAAAGGCCCGATTCTGTGCTTTGTCGGCCCTCCCGGAGTGGGGAAGACTTCGCTGGCCAGATCGGTGGCAAAGGCCACGGGGCGCGATTTTGTGCGCGTTTCCCTCGGTGGTGTGCGTGACGAAGCGGAAATACGAGGACACCGGCGTACCTATGTGGGCGCGCTGCCCGGCAAAATCATTTCGGCCCTGAAGAGGGTGAAGTACAACAACCCGCTCTTCTGTCTGGATGAGATCGACAAAATGACCTCGGATTTCCGCGGGGATCCCTCCTCGGCACTGCTGGAAGTGCTGGATCCCGAGCAGAACAGCTCCTTTGACGATCATTACCTCGATATGGGCTATGATCTGTCGCAGATTTTCTTCATCACCACGGCCAACAGTCTGTCCGGGATTCCTGCGCCGCTGATGGATCGCATGGAGATAATCGAGCTGTCCAGCTATCTGGAGATAGAGAAAATCCGCATCGCCAGAGATTTTCTGCTGCCACGCCAGCTGGAGATGCACGGCCTGAAGCCGGAAAATCTGCGTATTTCCGACAATGCGCTGATGGATGTCATCCGCTATTATACGCGGGAATCCGGCGTGCGTTCGCTGGAGCGTCAGATAGCCGCTCTGTGCCGCAAGGCGGCCATGCGCATGGCCGAGGCCGCGGACAACGGCAAAAACGACGGGGAAGAAGGTTCTTTCCGCGGACTCAATGTCACGGCGCAGAATCTGCATACCTTCCTCGGTGTGAAGAAGTATCGTTTTGAAGAGCGTGAAACCTCTCCGCTGGTGGGGGTCGTTGCCGGACTGGCCTTCAACGACAGGGGCGGCGAGATTCTCTATATCGAAAGTGCGGTCATGCCCGGTTCGGGCAAGGTGTCCAGCACCGGCCACCTCGGCGACGTGATGAAGGAATCCGCACAGGCTGCCTTTTCCTATGTGCGTTCCCGTTCTTCGCGTTTCGGGCTGAAAGCGGATTTTCACAAGGACATAGATTTGCATGTCCATGTGCCGGAAGGGGCTACGCCAAAGGACGGCCCCTCGGCCGGGATTACGCTGGCAACGTCCATGGTATCCGCCCTGCTGGGTATTCCGGTACGCAACGACGTGGCCATGACCGGAGAAATTACGCTTCGCGGCAGGGTTCTGCCTATCGGCGGTCTGAGGGAAAAGCTGCTTGCGGCCCGACGCGCCGGGATGAAGACCGTGATTATGCCCGCGGATAACGAACGGGATCTCAAGGAAGTGCCGGAAGAGATTGTAAAATCCCTTAACCTTGTCTTTGTCCGGGATGTGGACGAGGTTCTGCCTGTTGCTCTGGAAGCGTCAAAAGAGGAGATCTTCTCCGGAACGGACGATACGGGAAGCATGATCCGCGGGCTGCGGGCAGGAGCGGAGGAACACGGCGTTCCTGCGCAATAGATACAGATTTTGACTGCGCCGGCACTTGCGTCATCTTGTCGGAGTATACTTAACGGGCGTCGCATCGGAACATTCCGCGTGCGACGCTCTTTTTTATCTCATCTGTGAGCTGTGTTTTGTGCGAATAAGGGGCGGAGAAAGTCTTGGGGAGCAGCAAGAGCGGACAGAAAACTGTTTTTTCTGAAAGAATCTGTCCTTAAAAGAGGAAATTGCATTCTGTTCCGGAAATCTTGAGGCTCTGCCATGCTCGAAACTGCTGGAAAACCGTGGAGTCAGTCTTCGGAGTCCGCTGTTATACTATTGCAGGGCCTGAAAAGGCGCGCCGGTCGGAACTTCAGTTCCGACCGGCGCGCTGTTCCCGGCAGGAAGTCAGGACACTCTGCGGACAGAGCATTCTGCGGTATTCTTGGGCTACAGATTTTTTGCGGCGGCTTCTTCTTCCAGTTTCTTCTCATCTTCCCGTACCAGGCGCAGCACTATCGGGCTCAGGAGCAGCAGGCCTACCAGATTCGGGATGGCCATGAGGGCATTGAAGGTGTCTGCGATAGTCCATACGGTGCTGAGCTGGGAAAGTGCGCCAACGGGCGCGATGATGGTGAATATCACCCGGAAGGGCTTGAGAGCCTTATCACCCAGCAGATACACCCAGCAGCGTTCACCATAAACACACCAGCCGAGTATGGTCGAGAAGGCGAAGAAGGCCAGAGAAATACTTACAAGGAAGGAGCCGACGCCGGGCAGAACGGTATTGAACGCCACGGAGGTCAGCGCCGCGCCGTTGGCGTCGGGGGCCGTCCATACGCCGGTGACGAGGATGGAGAAGGCCGTCATGCTGCATACGATGATGGTATCGATGAAAGTTCCCAGCATGCCTATGAAGCCCATGGTCACGGGATTTTCCGTCGTGGCGGTGGCGTGGGCAATGGCTGCGCTGCCCAGACCGGCCTCATTGGAGAAGACGCCGCGGGCTACGCCGTAACGTATGGCCATCCACACCGTCGCGCCGAGGAAGCCGCCCTGCGCCGCCGTAGGCGTGAAGGCTTCCTCAATGATGAGCAGGAAAATACGGGGTACTTCTTCAATGTGTATGACGATGATAATCAAAGAACAGGCAATGTAGAAGGCAGCCATAACGGGAACCAGCTTGCCGGACACGGCGCCGATGCGGCTGACGCCCCCCAGAATGACCACGGCCAGCAGAACGAAAATCACAATGGCCGTCAAGATAGGGGAAATGCCGAAGGTACTGGACAGCGATTCCGCAATGGCGTTGCTCTGGGTCATATTGCCGATACCGAAGCATGCAATACCGCCGAAAACGGCAAAGGCCGTGCCCATCCACATCCATTTGGGGCCGAGTCCGTTCTTGATGTAATACATGGGGCCGCCCACCACGTTTCCGGCGGGGGTTACTTCGCGGTAATGTACGGCCAGCACGGTTTCAGCAAACTTCGTCGCCATTCCGACCAGAGCCGTACACCACATCCAGAAGACGGCTCCCGGGCCGCCGGCCAGAATGGCCGTGGCAACGCCCACGATATTGCCTGTGCCCACAGTGGCGGCAAGTGCCGTCATCAATGCATTGAAGGGAGAAAGCTCGCCTTCCAGACTGTCGTCTTTTGATCTGCCCTGCCAGAGCAGTTTAAAACCTTTGGGAATGGAGCGAAGGCTCAGGAAGCGCAGGCGCAGGGTGAGATAAAGCCCCGTGCCGACCAGGAGAACCAGCATGCCTGGTCCCCAGACGATGGAATTCAGGCTGGAAAGAGCGTTTTCAAACATCTCGAACATGATGATACCTGCCGGGAAAATGGTTAGAGAAATATTTTACATTTATGTACAATCATGAAAATTGAGCGAAAAGGCAAGAAAAAATATTGTGCCTTGTTTAACAAGGCGGAAACTGATTTCTAATAACAAAAAATTCATAAATTATATGCATAGAATAGTGACTACTATAAAAAATGAGGAATTTTGTCGGGCAGCGCGTTGCCTGTGTGTTGTGACAATTTTCGAAAGAAAAAAATTATTGTTACAAAAATGTAAAATCGTGGATAGCCTTAAAGGCGGACAAGCAAAGGCATATAGCGGAGATAGCTGCAGAAAAAGGTCGCGTCAGATGCTATCTGTTCCCGGCGTGCCTGTGCCGGCGGCATCCAGCGCAGCCCGTAGCTGCCCGCAGGCCGCTTCTATGTCCTGCCCCTTGCTTTTACGTACAATGGCCGTGATGTTTTTGTTCCACAGCATGCGTTCAAAGGCCAGAAGCGATTCCGGGGAGGGCGGAGCATAAGGAGAACCCGGAGTGGGATTGTAGGGAATGAGATTGAGTTTTGCCTTGAGCCGGGAGCAGATGCGTACCAGCTGGCGGGCCTGTTCCGGGCCGTCGTTGACGCCGCCGATGACAAGATATTCCAGAGTAATGCGTTCCCGGGTTTTGAGAGGGTAGCTTTCCAGCGCATTCAGCAGCTCGTCCAGAGGCCAGCGGGCCGCGCGGGGCATCAGACGTTCGCGCAGTTCCTGCGTGGGAGCGTGGAGGGAAACGGCCAGATAGGCCAGTCCGCTGTCGCCCAGTTCGCGCAGGCCCTGTTCTATGCCGCAGGTGGATACGGTGACGCGGCGGGCGGAAAAGGCCAGACCCCGCTGATGGTGCAGGGTTTCCAGAGATTTCATCACTTCGCGGAGGTTGAGCAGAGGCTCGCCCATTCCCATATACACAAGATTTCGGATAAGCGGTTTTTCGGGCAGCGTATCGCCCAGCCAGGCACGGGCAGCCTGAACCTGGCCCAGTATTTCTCCCATGCTCATATTGCGGGTGAAGCCGAGTTTTCCCGTGCTGCAGAAGGTACAGGCCATGGCACAGCCGACCTGTGTGGATAGGCATTGCGTCATGCGCGTTGCCCCGGCCTTGTCCGTACTGGGGATGAGAACGGTTTCTATATGTTCTCCGTCGGCAAGGCGCAGAAGAAACTTGACGGTACCGTCCGAACTTTTTCTCACCAGTGAAATTTCAGGCCATGAGATGCGGCAGCGTTCGGCAAGCAGGGCGCGCACATCCTTTGCGATATCCGTCATTTCGTCAAAGGAACGGGCGTTTCTGCGCCAGATCCATTGCCATATCTGGAGGGCACGGAAGCGGGGCAGGGTCAGCGTGTCGGTAACGAAATGTTCCAGTTCTCCGAAGGTGAGATCGCAGATATTGACCTGATCGTGCATGGCGTACCGCAGAGGCTCAGGCTTGTCCGCCCGAGGCTATGGCGTTGATGATGTCGTCGAGTTCCGTCCAGTCCGTACATTGAATGATGCGCTGGCGCAAGCTTCGTGCTCCCTCAAGGCTTTTGAGGTAGCGCGGAACGAAGGTGCGCATCTTCAGCAGAGCCGTGCGGGGAGTCAGCTCCCGCGCCAGTTCGGCGTGGCGGCGGATCAGCGCGGCCAGCTCTTCGCGCCCTGCCGGAGGAAGAGGCGCGCCCGCAAGCAGGGCGCGATGCCGGGCAAAAATACCGGGATCGCTCATGGCTCCGCGCGCATACATTACGGTTGCCGTACCGCATTCGCGCAGTATATGCAGACCGTCTTCTGCGGAGAAGAGGTCTCCGCTGGCGATGAGCGGCACAGGAAGCTCTTCAGCCATTTCCTTCAGGGCGGAGCGATCGATTGTGCCGGAAAAGCCCTGACGCGCATAGCGCGGATGCAGGGTGATCCAGCCTGCGCCAAGCCCGGCGAGCTGACGGGCCAGTTCGTGACAGACAGGCCGCCGATCCGGCGCGGCGTTGTCCCAGTCCAGCCGGAGTTTGAAGCCCGCCTTTCCCGGCCCGGCGGCCCTGACGACGGCTTCCGCCACCTGCAAAGCCAGATCCGGGGTGCGCAGCAGGGCGGAACCGGCGCCGGTTTTGTTCACCTTGGGGACGGAACAGCCCATGTTCACATCAAACCATTCAAAGCCGCGTTCGCGCAGCATATGCACGGCCTGTTCCATGAACGGCGGTTCGGAGCCGAAAATCTGTACGACCAGCGGCGTATCGTCCGGGCGGGTGGCAAGCAGTTCTTCCGTATTTCTGCCTCCGTAGACCAGCCCCTTGGCGCTGACCATTTCGGTGCAGCATACGGCAGCTCCCCTTTCGCGGCAGAGAAGGCGGAAGGGGAGATCCGACCAGCCCGCAAGCGGAGCCAGCCAGGGAGAATCGGGGCGGAAGGGAAGTTGCGTCATGGTGCATGTGGCATAACAGGCAGGCGGAGAAGTGGCAAGAGCGCGCCCTGCGTGACATTATGCCGGAGAGCTGCGGAGCGATTCAAAAAGGCTGTGCTGAAAGAATGTTGCGCGCCGGATATCGGGGCAGGCGTATATCGTCCCGATATGCGACGCAGTCCGGTGTGCGGAGGGAATATCGCGTACCCGGATTCATGCGAGCGGAAAAACCAGAATCCAGTATATTGCGGTCATGGCGATCATGCTCAGAGCGCGCAGGCCCTGATTGATGACGATGAGTCTGACGGCCAGTCCCGTGGGGTAATAGGCCGCATAGGAAGGGAGCTGATGCCGCAGCCCGCGCATGGGCGTGGAAAGAATATTCCCGACCAGCAGAGCCAGTACGACTTCCGGCGTGGCAAGGCCTCCGCCGTGCAGCAGCGAACCGGCGGCAGCCACGGCCGCCCCAAGCTCGGCAGCCATATACAGTACAATGACCCCCAGAGCCTCGGGGCGGAGAAAGTCCAGAAATCCCGCATGATCCGCGAGCCATGCCTCGGCCGCCTCAAACAGCCCGGCCCGCTGGAGAAAGAACATGAGGATATAAATGGGAACAGCGATGCAGATCAGGCGCGGCAGGCGACGGCGGAAGCGTTTCAGGGCGGAATCCAGCCCCTTGCGCCAGAATGCGGAAGAGAGGGGAGAGCAGGAACCGGGCGGATTGCAGCCGGAATCGTCGAGTCTGGTTTTCTGCGGAGGAAGGGGAGGGAGCAGAAGCCGTCCCAGCACGACGGTGAGCAGTGTGCGGGCCAGAGCGGCCAGCAGGGTCAGGCCCGTATAGATAACGGCGGGAAAGCCCAGCACGGGCCAGGTCATGAAGAAGATGGAAGGCGTGTGTGTCAGCCATGAGGGCAGGCTGTTGAACAGGTTGGAAAGAATCACGGCCCGTTCGGAGAGTTCGCCCCGGGCATGGGCTTCCCCAAGAAGGGCATTGGCCGAAGCGGGAGAAAAAAAGGCCAGAGCAAAGGCGGCCGCAGGCACGTCTCCCAGTCTGGCCAGGCGGATGAGGGGGGCTGCCAGCTTTGCCAGGTGGCGCGTCCACTGCATCCCCTCGATGAAGGATGCGACAAAAAGTCCGGCCGCCAGTCCCATGAGGACGCGGCTCATGGGCTTGAGTAGCGAGGCCGCGAGTTCAGTCCATATATAATCCATGCGATGCCTCCCGGCATAAGGCTTTCCGGAATGACCGGAGTGCGCCTCCTATCATGAGAAAATACAGTGTTAATTTGCACCATGCACGCCGGTACGTGCGATAACGGCAACATCTACCCGGACTGCTCCCGCCCGCAGGAGAGCTTCACTCCCCTTGCGCAGACTGGTTCCTGTGGTGGCCGTATCGTCCGCCAGCAGAATACGCAGCCCTCTGACGTCCGGCGGAGCCTCAAAAGTTTGATCGAGATTTGCAAGTCTGGCCTTGCGGGTAAGGATGGTCTGCGGCGAGGTATTGCGGGTTCTGACAAGCAGCTCGTCCCGTATGGGCAGATGGTGGCGGCGGGCTGTGCGGCGCACGATTTCCCGGCACTGGTTGAAGCCGCGTTCGCGCAGTCTGGAGGGA
This sequence comes from Candidatus Mailhella merdavium, assembly GCA_019119045.1. GTDB lineage: Bacteria > Desulfobacterota > Desulfovibrionia > Desulfovibrionales > Desulfovibrionaceae > Mailhella > Mailhella merdavium. The sequence continues at coordinate 19,180 of DWXS01000070.1, forward strand.
TGCAGCGGCATGGGGACAATGGCGTCAAGTTCGGGCAGCTCGCGGCAGAGTTCGTCGAAAAGGTATGAAAGCAGCGTAATGCATGCGTTATCCGCCGAATATTTGGCCCGGTGCAGCGTCTCGCGCAGAGCGCCTTCAAATACACCGTGAAAGCGGAAGCTCGCCCACGGCGGAGGCTGTTTCAGGCAGTTTCCGCAGGGCGTGCAGGGTGCGTGAGGATCGGGCATGAGTTCGCCGCAGTCCGGACAATATCCTGCCTCGCGGCGGGCAAGGGAAGCCCGGCACGCCGGGCATACCAGAGCGGACAGCCCCTCTCCCTCTGCGACAAATATTTCGTGACAGACGGGGCAGCGTTTTTCAAAAAGGCGTACCGCTCTTTCCAGTGTTCTGAAAAAACTGGAGACTCCGGATAGATAAAAAGCAGTCACGTCCGTCGGGGCAGGGAGCGGAACGCTCGTCAGGCTGTCGCTGTATCCGCAAGAAGCGAGCGGGCATACTGCTGCACGCGTTCCCGGGCTTTACCGTTGCAGGACAGAGCGTCCGGCTCGTCCAGACCGTACAGTGTCAGCGGTTCGACAAGTTCCAGCCCGAGGGCGAGGGCAACGTGGCGCAGCGTCAGCAGCGAACCTTCAAACAGCTTGTCGCCCCGTTCCCGTGCGGCAAGCAGAATGACGGCGAGTTTCGCACCGCGTCCTGGCCGTTCTTCCAGAGGAAGACGCCAGCTGCTCTGACTGCGGTCAAGCAGGGATTTCAGGCGGGCCGGGAGATGATAAAAATGAATGGGCGAAACAAGAACGCTGACGGGCAGCAGCGGACTGGGCGCACAGAGCGAGGAAAGCAGCAGACCGACTTCATCCTGTCCGTCCATGGAACACAGGCCGGGGTGGCCGAGGCAGAAATCACATGCCATGCAGGGGCGGACACGAAAGTCTGCCAGTCTGCGGACGACGTGAGGGGCATTGGGGCGCAGGGAGGCAAATTCTTCACTGACAAGGCGCGAGGCAACGTCGGAATTGCCGCCTTCACGGGGACTGCATGAAAGAATCAGGGTACGCCTGCTGACGGAGATAGTTGAATTCATATATGACAGAAGGGATTATGCGCGGCTTCGTCGCCGATGGTGGTGACAGGTCCGTGCCCCGGATATACCACGGTATCGGGGGGCAGCTTATAGATAACGTCGCGCAGGGTATGGGTCAGCGTGTCCGCATCCCCGCCGGGAAAATCGGAACGTCCTACGGAACGATAGAATAGAACGTCACCGGCAAGCAGAGCCTTTTCTTTCGGAATATAGAAACACAGGCTTCCTGCGGAGTGCCCCGGCGCATGAATGACCTCGCAGTCGATATCGCCCCAGACGTATTTTCCGGGAGCAAGAGTTTCGCCCTTGAAGGCAGGAACTTCCGGCAGACCGAAGCGCATGCCACGGGAGAGCAGAACGTCTTTCATTTCCCAGTCTTCCGTCCCGACATGGACAGGCAGGCCGGTCGCCTCGGAAAGCGACGCGCAGCCGGAAGCATGATCGAAATGCAGATGTGTGAGCAGAATGGCGCGGAGCGTCAGGCCTTCGCGTTTCAGCGCATCAAGCACGAGGGAGCTGTTGTCCGGCGGATCCGCGATAATGGCGTCCTTTCCGCGATAGACAAGGTAGGCGTTATTTTCCAGCGGGCCGTAAGTAAAGGTCAGAACGGGCATGATCACCTCTCGGAATGAAACGCAGAATAGACCGAATATGCGCGCTCATCAAGCCTTATTCCTGCCGCTTCCCCTTTCAGCCTTTTCATGAGGAGGGAAAGAGGCTATACCCCGGACATGACATCAACACAGCTTTCCCGGACGAACGGCGCGCTGACGCGGCGCGATATTCTGGCCTTTGAGCAGCTTCTGCGCGACGACATGGCCCGGATACTGCCCTTTGAGGCCCACGCGCTCTATTTCCCCCGCGCGGATGAAGTACCTTCCCCCATATGGATCGGAGGAGAGTCGCGTCTGCTTCTTCCCCTGCGTTACAGAAAGGAATTTTTTGGCGTGCTTCTGCTGCGCGGCGTCGATCCTGACGCGGCAACACGTCTTCTGCCGCATTTCCCCGCCGTTGTGGAACTGTGCCTGGACAATATCGTCCAGCACAAGCGGGCGCGCAGCGACGCGCTGACCGGTCTGGCTTCGCGGGACGCACTGCTTGAGCGCGTCGTCGGAGAGATTGCCGGCATACGTCGTTCCTTCACCCCGGAAATGGAAGGAGGGCAGCCTCTGGAAGGCGGCCGGGACTCCGGAAGGGAAAGCCCGGTGGAACGCCTGGCGGAAGAGACGCGCGAATCAGGAGCCGATCAGGAGCGGACGTGGTCTGCGTCTCTCGGGCTTGCCGTGCTGCGGGTGGCCGGACTCCGCCGTATTCAGAGAAGCTGCGGGCACGCCTTTGCCGAGCGTCTGCTGGCGCGTATGGGGGATGCTCTGCGCACGGCTCTGCCCGGAGAGGCTCTGGCGGGGCGCAGCGGAGACGCGGAATTTGCGGTGCTTTTGCCCGGAGCTTCCTCACGAACCATGGAAGCTCATGCCAGAGAGTGGGCCAGAGCCATGGAGGGCGTGCGGGAAGTTCATGCTCTTACCGGCGTGGAAATTTCCGCCGCAGTGTTCGCCGGGTATGCCCTCTTTCCTCAGGACTGGGAGGGCGGGCAGCTTTCGCGCGATCCGGAGGAAGAGGCCGGTCTGCTGCTGGACAAGGCGCGGCTGGCCGCTCACAGAGCCAGAGCCGGTGAAGTGGCGGGACTGACTCCGGGTACGCTGTCCGGAAACTCCGCAGAGAACCGGGTGCTGGGATACGGCATGATTCTTTCCCGCGGGGGGCTTGTGGATCAGATATTGCCGCTCTCCCGCGTGCGCGTCACTCTGGGCAGGGATGTGGGCGCACGGGAAGGACAGCGTTTTTCCGTGTGGTCGCAGGATTATCCCGTGCGTCAGGCTTCGACTCCGCAGGAAGGCGGCCTTGAGCCTCTGTTCAAGGGAGAAATCGTCCTTGTGGACATACGGGAGGATTTTTCGCTCGCCGAGGTTCTGCTTCAGGGCGATCCTGCCTGGCCGCTGGAGCCGGGCGACAGGCTTTCTCTGCTTCCTGAAGAATATAATGCGGAATTCGGCGATGGCCGTCCTGCAAATGAGGAAAGCGTGGATTCTCCGGCCCGCCCCGATCCGCTGACCGGCCTTTACCGGCACGGAGATTTTCTGGCCCGCATGGCCGCGCTTGCCGGAGAGCATTCGACCTTTGCTCTGGTTATGGCCCGTTTTGATCAGGCGCCCATGGATGCTTCGGGACGCAGACTCGACGCGGAACATGCCATGGCTCTTGCCGCCCGCACCTTGCGCCGTCTGTTGAGCGAACGGCAGTGGGAAACGGACGGAGAAGAGGGAGGCGCGGCTTTCGGTCGGGATATGCTCATGGGGCGGTACAGTCTGAATACCCTGCTGGCCTTTCATCCCGGATTGTGTGCTGCAAAAGCCTGGACGCTGTACGGCGAGCTGGCCGCCCGGCTCAACGCGGAACTGGGCGTGGAACTGGCAATGGGGATTTGCTGTCTGCCCTTCCTCAATTTCCGGGCGGCGGATGCGCCGGAATGCTGCCGGAAAGCTCTGGAATATGCGATACTGCTCCCTGCGCCGCATGTCGGAGTGTTCGACAGTCTGGCTCTGAACATCAGCGCGGACAAGAAATACAGTCAGGGGGATCAGTTCGGAGCCCTGGAGGAATATCGTCTTGCGCTTCTGGCAGACGAAAATAATGCTCTGGCCTGGAATTCCCTCGGCGTCTGCCTGTCCGGCCTCGGACGCAGAGGCGAGGCCCTGCGCGCTTTTGAAGAGGCCGTGCGCCGCAGGCCGGACGACGCGGCGACGCATTACAATCTTGGCGTTCTCTGTATGGCCGACGGTAATTCCGACGAGGCGGCCCGTTGTTTCCAGACCTGTCTGCGGCTGAATCCTGCCCACCTTTATGCCCGTATCAGGCTTGGAGAACTTGCAGAGGCCCGGGGAGACCTGAAGTCCGCCCGCGTCTTTTTCCGCGAGGCTCAGGAGACGGATGCCGTGAGTCCTCTGCCTCATCGCTGCATGGCCCGGCTTGAGTTGAAGGCCGGCAGACCGGACAAGGCCCGCGAAAGCCTGCATCAGGCCCTGCTGCGCAATCCGCAGGATGCGCTCAGTCTGCATCTGCTGGCCGGGATGTATCTGGACGGCGGAGAAGATGCTGAACTGGCCGAGGCTCTGGCCCGGCAGAGCGTGGCTCTCCGCCCCGATCGTCGTGCGGCCTGGCTGGAACTGGCGCGGGCGCTGGAAGTTCAGGGGCGGGAACGGGAGGCCAGAGAAGCCCGTATCCGCGCGGCAGAGGTATGATGCAGGGAGGCGGCAGGGAAAGCTCCCCCAGAGTCTGAAAGCGTTGCCGACGTTCCGGGCGTGGGCTGCGCCTGCCTTGCTGTCGCTGCGCTTTTGAAACGCTGACATCGGATGTTCCTATGCCGGATGAGAAAATGGATATGTTGCCGAAAGGGGCTTCCGTGCTGCTGCACAGTTGCTGCGGCCCCTGCTCGATTATGCCCGTGCGCCGTCTGCGCGACGAAGGGCTGGATGTGACGGCTTTTTTCTTCAATCCCAACATCCATCCGGCGGACGAATACAAAAAACGCCGCACGGCCATGCGCGAACTGGGGGAAAAGCTGGATTTGCCGGTGTTGTTTCGTCCGGAGCTTTCCCTGCCCGGAGATGCTGCCGTGAGTCCCGCCCTCTGGACGGGTTCGCTGGAAACGGAGGTTCCCCGCTGCCTTGCCGATTATGAAGGCTGTACGAAAGAAGAATACGGACGGCTTTTTACTTCGCAGCCCGGGGATTCCGGAGAAGGAACAAGTCCTGAATATCTGCGGGAAGGCGTGCGCTGCGTGTGGTGCTACCGTGTCCGTATGGAAGCAAGCGCGGCGCTGGCCCGGGAACGGGATTGTGCGGCCTTTACATCCAGTTTGTTGTATTCGCGCTATCAGCACCATGAGCTGATTGTGGCGGAGGCGGAACGCGCTTCCCGCCTTTTCGGGGTTCCTTTTCTGTACCGGGATTTCCGAAGCGACTGGCAGGAAGGTATCGACGCATCCAAAGAACTTGGTTTGTACCGGCAGAAATGGTGCGGCTGCGCCCTGAGCAGAAACGAAGCCGAGGCGTGGAAAAGGCGGCGGGAAGAACGCCGGGCCGCTCTGCGGGCCGCACGCCGGGCGGAACATGAGGCCAACGCCGCGCGCAAGCGCGGAAAAAGAGATGGCTGTGCCCTTTGAAACGGGGAATATGTCGAAATGGTTGATATTCACGCCATAGCGGAGCGAACGCCGGAAACGAGCAATGAATGTCTGAAATGACAGGTAAAACGTCCAATGATGCACGAATTCAGAAAGCAGAGCTGTTCCGTATCTGCACTATGGCCGTTTTTACCATGTTAGGCTTTTATGGGAATCCGGGAAAAATCCGGGAACAGCAGAGCAGATGCCGTCTGTGGATATGAAGCGTCTTTATATAAAACAGAAAAGACGTTTCATAACGTAATGAGATAAAATATTTTTATATTGTATTTATAGTGCCTGTCACAATAGCCTGTTCTTTCTGTAAAATTCTGAAATGAGGCGGGGATACGGAGCGGATAAATGGAGATCCGTGCCACATGTTCAGAATATGGTTGTATATCTCTGCTTATTACGGAAATAAAAATGAAGTCCGTATGCTGATTCCGACACACGGACAGGGGAAGGCAGTATATGCAGACGGAGGAACAGTAAAATGATATGGCGCATAACTGCGCCGGACGGAGCAGAAGACGAGGCATGAAAGACAGTCGCGACGCTGCGTGCTGCTCCGGCAGGCACAGTGTATCCGGCAGAGACTGCTATGCAGAATCTGCCAGAGAACCGTTATTTTCCAGGTACAGGCAGGACGCCCAGTTGCCCGAGCAGGGAAAAAAGATCAGGCAGTCCGTGTTCACGGATAATTTTTCCGTCGCGCAGTTCATAGATATTCATTGCCGTCACGCAGACGGATTTTCCGGTGGCGGGTATGCCCATCAGAGGATTGGTTTGCGTGCCGCGCATGGTAAAGCGGATCATGATTTTATTTTCCTCGGCAATGCTTTCCTCCACCGTCCAGTGAACATCCGGCATGGCCCCGCGCATCATATGGAGAACTGTCGCATACCCGTCCAGCCCCTTCATCGGTTCGGGGGAGGTGGGCGCATGGAAAATGACATCCGGGGCGATGACTTCCCGTCCGATTTCCATATCGCCCGTGTTGATGAATTCCACAAAACGTTCCATCGTTTTTCTGTTTTGTTCCATAGTCTGATCCTCATTGTGCCGGTATTGATTACTGGAAAATAAGCATAGTCCCCTTTGACCGCAATAAGACGTATTTTTATGCTGCGGAGAAAAAACGCTTGACAGACAGCAGAGCGCGAGATATATTCACAAAACAATGTCGCGGGGTGGAGCAGCACGGTAGCTCGTCGGGCTCATAACCCGAAGGTCGTAGGTTCAAATCCTGCCCCCGCAACCAAGAAAATCAGGCACTTACAGTTTTCTAACCGTAAGTGCCTTTTCATTTTTCTAACCTATTTCTAACCAAAAGGGGAAGATAAGTGCTGACGCTTGCGGTGCGTCCAATGGAAACATACCGGAGGGGTATTCCGGGCTGTGCTCTTCTCGCTGAGACAGTAACTCACTTGAGGGCGCGTCTTACCCCATTCCTAGGTTCAGGACTCATTAATTGCCAAAAAAATAAGAAGTCCTTATTGTCGGCATAGGGAGGATGCCATGAAGGAACTTTTTTATCTTTCTCATGAACAGATTGCTCGTATCAAATGCTACTTTCCTCGTTCCCATGGCATTCCGAGAGTCGATGACAGGCGTGTCGTCAGCGGCATTATCTAGGCTCAGGACTCATTAAAGGTAAAAAATAACGATAGCCGCAAGGTGAATTGCTGAAAGGAATGTATGAGCACAGCGATCATAGCGCATGGCTATGTGACGCCAGTCATTCACCGGGAAAACATGTGTTCTATCTTGTGATGCTGGAGATATTGTTTCTTGTTGCAATACTCATGACTCTTGTATTTTTCCGAGAAGGAATGCAGGGAGTGCAACCTCGATTTTTCAAAAAACTGCGAATCCATCCGGCATCATAGCCCCTGTCAGCAAGAAGTATTCGGGTTGAAGGCAGAGTTGGCAAGAGACATGCCGCACCGCCATAATCACTGATGGTTCCGGCTGTCAGCAATGTCCGAATTGAACGTCCGTCGAAGTCGCAGACTACATGTAATTTGGTGTTCAATCCTCCTTTTGTGCGTCCGATACAGCGAGAGGAAGCCCTTTTTTCTCAAACTTGCGGCAGTTCTGTGAGCTTTCAGACAGGTAGCATCAATCATGAGAAGGGATGTGTCCTGGGTACTTTCGGAAAGAGCCGTAAAAATCTTTTCGAAGACGCCCATGTTACTCCATCTGACAAAACGGTTATAAAGAGTTTTATAGGGGCCGTATTCTTTTGGAGCATCCTTCCATCGGAGACCGAACTTGAGAACATGGATAATTCACTGATAATTTTTTGATCGTCCCTTCTGGGAATGCCTCTTGAACGAGGAAAGAAAGGGCGAATGACATCCATCTGAGCGGAAGAAAGGTAAAAAAGAGTGGACATAGAAACCTCCATATCCATACTTATCCTTTTTTGACGTCGTTGGAAATAATGAGTCCTGAGCCTAGCAACGTAAACGATACGGTACCCGCCGGAGAATTGCTTGTGGATTTGTCCGCGGACAAGCTCCTTGCAGATCGTGCCTATGACAGCGATGCAGTGCTGGAGCAGGCACGGCAACAAAAGATGGAAGCGGTTATTCCCTCCCGAAAATGCAGACGTCATCAGCGGGAGTATGATGCCCATGTGTACAAGGAGCGTCATCTGGTCGAATGCTTTTTTGCAAAGCTCAAGTCATTTCGACGCATTGCAACCCGCTATGAAAAATTGGCCGCGACATTCCGGGCAAATGTCATGTTAGCGGCCTGTCTGATTTGGCTGCAATAAACTTTTTAGAAACAGCCCCTAGGACTTGCCACGGGATGCCCCGGATGGTAGAAAGCCGACATGCGCCCTCCTTGCGGAGGAACGCGGGCATGATCTTCAGGCTTCCGCATGCCCGCGCTCACCACGTAAGCCGCAAGGAGTATCCCCATGCCCTGGCTTGCCTTGTGCACCGCAGTCGTCACGGAAATTATCTGGGGCCTGAGCCTCAAATGGGCTCCCACGACCTCCCGTCCCCTTGTTGCCGCCCTCATCCCCATTGTCCTGAGCTTCCTCAACATGGGCCTGCTGTCTTACGCCATGCGCTTCCTGCCCGCTGGCCTGTCCTACGCGCTGTGGACCGGCCTCGGCTCCATCGGCGTGGCCGTGGGCGGCATGCTCTTCTTTCAAGACCGCATCTCCCTGCCCCAGGCCGGCTTCATGCTGCTGATCCTCGTGGGCTGCATCGGCGCCCGCCTCGCAGCCCCGCAGGACTGATCCCCCCTTCTCCGCAAGGCGCGCAGAACAAGGCCCCGTTCCCGGCAGGAAACGGGGCCTTGCCGTCCACGGGGCCGGGCCCCTCCCGCGCAACCGCCCGTGGACGAAAGCGCAGGGGCCGGGCTCAGCCAAAAAGCATGGCCGATCCGTTCATGAGCAGCTCGTCAAGCTCGCTGTCCGTGAAGCGGGTGCGGCGCTGGAGGGCGTCGATCTCGTCCTGCGGGTCCATGATGGGGTAATCCGTGCCGAAGACCAGCCTTTCGCGCGGGTGCCGCCGCAGGATGGCGCGCAGGGTGTCGTCGTCGATCTCCTACATGCAGGAGGACGTGTCCATCCAGACGTTGCGGTCGACCAGCACGTCCAGCGCGTACTTCCTTTGCCGGAAGCCCCCCAGATGCGCGGCGCAAACCCGGAGCTTCGGGAACTTGTCCAGAATGGCGGCCATCTTGTAGGCTCAGGACTCATTAAAGGTAAAAAATAACGATAGCCGCAAGGTGAATTGCTGAAAGGAATGTGTGAGCACAGCAATCATAGCGCGTGGCTATGCGACGCCAATCCTTCAGCCGGGAAAACATATTTTCTATCTTGTGACGCTGGCGATATTGTTTTTTTGTCGTAATATTCCTGACTCTTGGCATTTTTCCGAGAAGGAATGCAGGGAGTGCAACCCCGATTTTTCAAAAAACTGCGAATCCATCCGGCATCATAGCACCTGTCAGCAAGAAGCATTCGAGTTGAAGGCAAAGTTGGCAAGAGATATGCCGCACCGCCATAATCACTGATGGTTCCGGCTGTCAGCAATGTCCGAATCGGACGTCCGTGTTAGACACTAT
>DWXS01000071.1 GCA_019119045.1 Candidatus Mailhella merdavium
CCGCATACGCGATCCCCGCGTCAATCGACGCGCCAAAAGGAGACAGGGAAGAGGCGAAACCTTCACTGAGAACGACGACGGACGCGAGCAGAAACAAGGCCATCATCAAGGAAAAAAAGTTGCGGACCATGAGCATCCTCTCTGGTTGCAGGTTGAGACTTCAAGCCAACTTTAGGGACATTGTTCCCGCGTGTCGATAATGATTTTCATGAGGTCAACGCCTCCTTCCTTTTTTTGTGGTCAACGGTGTTGACCATGCCGTTGACCGCCCGGCCATACGTCCACCAGCCCCGGCCCGTGTCCTGCTCCGGCAATGCCGGTTCCGTCAGGGGAGAGGCATCCGCTCCGTCGACGACTTCCAGCTCCACCACGTCCGCACCGTTGAAGGTGCGGTTCCACTTCCGACAGAAGCGCACCTTGTCCGGCATGAAGTCAGGGCAGGAAAAGCAGCCCCGATAATAGCCTTCGCACCATGCGGCACAGTCAGGCCCGCCGTGAGAGGCCAGAGGAGGCAGGGAGGAGAGTTCTTCCCTGTGCGCCCGTATGAGGGCAAGAGCTTCTTCCCTCTTTTCCGTGGGCAGAGAAGAGAGTCCCTGAACCCGGACGCCTCCCCCGGCCTTTCCCCATACCGTCACGCCGAGAGCTTCAAGTCTGGCATGGGCATCCACCTAGAATATCTCCGCAGTGTCTTCGTCTATCCACCGGATACCCCCGGCAGGGGAGGAATCGGATATATTTGTTTCAGGAACCGTAGTACCTGTTGTACCTGTCGTACTGCCTACAGCCTCAACGCTTTCAGAGGTACTACAGGTACTTTCTGAACTGTTGTACCTGTTGTACCGTTTTTCCTCTCCCTCCCCCTGGTACAACAGGTACGACGGTTCACTTTTGACCTGTTGTACCGTTCCAACCCTTGTGTCCGTAGGACGTACAACAGGTACTACAGGTACAACGGTTGCTCTGAACATTTCCAGTTTTTCAGGTGTGAGAGAGCGGCCCCGTTGCTGATTCCCCTTGCCGCCCACCCAACACGCACCCAGCCCCAGAGCGGAAGCGGCCTTGCCTATCTGCTCCGGCTTCACTTCCACGGGCAACCGGCTATTGACCAGTTCCACAAGACGGGCATTGGCAATCTTCCAGCCTTCCGCCTCGATGCGTTCGGCGTCGGCGACAAGGCTCTCCATAATGGCGCGTTCAACCGGAGAGGAAGGACGGGACTTTTCTCCCTTCAGAAGGGCAAGAGTCTGGATCTGGTTTCCCTTCACCCAGTCCGCAAGCAGAAGGGCGCGGCGCATGGTATCTTCCGGAATGAGATTCAGCCCGTCCCCGCCGGATATGGCTGCGTCCAGACAATGCAGCAGCAGACAGAGCCTTAGAGCCTGCCCCTTGAGCTTCTGGCGCACGGCGTCGACCGTACCATCGGCAAGCTGTTCCCAGTCTTCAACGGCAAGAGCATTGTACCAGTCGACAAACAGCGACTTGGCTCCGGAACTCAGATACACCGTACAAGGCCTTTTCTCGCCTCTCTCGTCCACGTCCGGCATGAAGCCCGCAAGATGCTCAACCATCCTTCGCAAAAGACCGCAGGAGGCAGGGGAAAGCGTTTCTTCACTCCACAACGCAACGCGCTCCCTTTCCGCCCTGATGAACATGAAGCGCGGGAGGAACCCGGAATCTTCGTCGGAACCGTCAAAGGACTTGCGAACCATGCCTGGCTGAAGCCCCCCGAATATGGAAACGCAAGCCGACGGGATATGCAGGTTCTTCCCCGCATCCCTCCGGTTACTCTTCCAGCTCTGGCAGTCATAGGAGGAAAGAAGCCGCGCCCTTGTGCCGCCTTCCTTGCCTGAAGATGCGTACCTGTCGAAATCGGCAAGCAGGCCGGAAAGCTCGTCAACCCGCCACATAATCCCGCGTGGATTCTGATCCAGCGCATCGGCCAGAGCCTCAACAGTCGAATCGTCAAGATAATACTGCGTCCGGAGAGGCTTTTCGGGAGGAAGGCCCCGCTTTTCCTTTTTGGCGCGGGTGTAATCCATCCATTCCAGATTGAAGGCGTTCATTTTCTCCCTCCATTCCCGGAATTTGCGGATTTCCATGGCTTCTATGGGCTTGAAAAAGGCGTTCATGACCGGCGTCTTGCCCATGCCGGAAGAGGCCACCAGAACAACCCAGATATTGCCGTGTTCCTTCCAACCCTTTTTGACTTCCACGCACCGGGTACGGCCCACCATGCAGGAGAGCAGGGCAAGCAGCGTTGCCGTCGGAATGGACAGGGGAACAATGAAGGCGTCCGCAGCCTCGGTCAGCAGTCTTCTTGCCTCCGGAGGAAACGCTTCCAGAGGCACAGGAGGTGGAGGCGGGAGAAAATGGACAGGGGAATCTTTTTCGCCTCCTTTTTCCCCCTGCGCGTCCTTCTCCGGCGCGGAACGGGGAGAGGCCATCCCCTTGGCCTTCCCGCTCGAAATGGTCTTCAGAACGGGCGTCAGCCCGTCCTCACGGACAAGCCCGCAGTCCTCCGCCGCCCGTTCAAGCGCGGCCTGAACTTCCTGCTCGTCAAGCTCTCCTCCGGCCACAAGCTGAAAAAGGGAGAAGGCGGCGCGGTTCAAGGCGTCGTTCCTCTCCCCTCGTGGGGAGTTCCGCACCCTCTCCGTTTCAGCTTCAAGAGCCTTGCGGCCATAAGGGGAAGAGGGAGAGCCGATATTCCCTTTCGGCGTTTCGCTCCTCTCCTTCGTCCTCACGGCCTCCAAAAGCCATGCCGGAGCCGGAGCGGGTTCAAGCGCGTTTTCCCACTCATAGCGCACGCCGTCTTTCCGTCGGGAAGGCGCGGCGATGATGTAGCCGCCGCTTCCTCTCACATCCACGGACGGCCACAGCCGCACCCTGTTGCCAATCCCTCCTTCCTCCGGCCATGCAAAGAGGTAATGCCGCCCTCCGGAAGGCGTGGACTGGGAAAGGGTTGAGGGACTGTAACCATGCTCTTCACACACCCGCAGGAACTCGGCGATGCCTTCCTCTCCGTCACAGTCCACAACCCACCTCCCGGAAGCCTCTCCCGTGGGGATGCCGATCATCGCATCCGGGTGCGCTTCCCACCATGCACTTATTCTGTCTGGATTCGTGGAGGCGTCCCTGAATCCATGGGGAGTGAAGGGCTGCTTGTTTTCGGGATTGCACGGAAAAACCGGCATACCCCTTTGGGCACACCGCAGGGCGGATTCAAGGATGCTACTCATGGCGTCCCCCCTGCAAAAGTCCTTGCAGCTCAAATGCACAGGGCAGGGAACTCCATGCGGCCATGGCCTCATCCCCCAGCAGCTTGAGAACAAGAGCCAGCCCTTCACGTCTGGAGTCGCTCAAGTGTACGTCCCGAGTTGCATCACTGGAAAGAAGCTCATGAAGGGCAATGAACCCTTCGCTTGCGACGCATAGCCTGCTCATGTTCCGCTGGTACTCTTCAAGGAAGGCTTCGCGTTCAGCGGTGCGGTTCGGGGTGGAAGAAGCGGCGGTAGACATTTCGATTTTCAATTCAGTCATGGGGAACCTCGCTAAGTTTAGGGAATAAAAAAAGGCAGGGTGATACGCTCCCCGGCCTTAGCGAAGCCGCCGGGCCCTCACGGAGTCCCGGACGTATAACCCTGCCAATATGAACATACCGCCCACCGGATATATTACCGGCGGGGGAATGAGATATCGCAGTATATGCGGCAATACTTTTTCCCGCTCTTGGGAAGCAGGAAAGGCGATTGCTACGCCTCGCTAAGTTCAGGGAACCCCCACCATGCCGGAGACTCCGGCAGAGGTCAAGCCCCGGTCTTTCTTCAAAGCCGATGCAGTCCCGCACCCGCTCCACGCCTCCGGAGGCCAGACGTTCCCCCGTCCAGCGGCAACGCGCCTTGCGGCGGTGTTCATCGAGCGGCAGAAGGTGAGCGCAGTCCTTACAACGCCCCGAACTGGAGAGGGGGCAAGATTCAAGATTGCATGTCAATCCCCGGCCCGGAGAGTAGGTGCAGCGGGCGCATTTTCCTTGATAGGAGCAGGGAAAGGCGGTATCTTCTCCCCAACAGCTTTTTTCAAGATTTTCAGTTTCGGAACCCGTGAAGAGCCGCATCCCTTCACGGGTTTTCTGTTTGTCCCTCATGGCTACGCCTCCCGGGGTTCAACAGTCACGCCGTCAAGAAATTCATTCAGATCGGAGAGCCGATACCTTACCAGCCTCCCCACTTTCAGAAACTTGGGGCCTGTCCCTTCCCAACGCCATTTTTGCAGGGTTGCAACCTTGAGCCCCAGAATTCCCGCCGCTTCATGCTCGTTTACTGTGGTCAGATTCGCGTCAATAGCCATAAGGAAAAACTCCTTGTACTTACGGCAAGGCGCATAAAAAAACGCCCTACCCGGTAAAATTGGGCAGAGCGTAAACGTGCCACGGCGGATATGGGAACCTCTCAACTTCGTAACGACGTAAGAAAACCTCCTGATTACGTGAAAAAACCTCCTGATAACGTCGCACGTTGTCGGAGGGGGCTTCACATCGTCGGAAGGCCATGCTCAATGGCTGGAAATCGTTGCGCCCGAATGATTCTGACGTTATCGGCAGGTTAGGGCGGAAAGAAGAAAGAAAGGCAGGAAAGCGTTGTCGCTGAACGCTTTTCACGTTGTCGGGAGGTTAGCCCTGTATGGTTGGCCCGCCTGTCGTGTTGACGTATTCCGTGCCGAGACATTCCCGCAGGCATTCCCGCAGAAAAGCCATTTTCGTCTTGTCGAGAGTAACGCCATTCTTGGCGCACATGGTTGCAAGCTCCGGCGTGGTACGCGGCTTTGGCCCTTCCTCCTGGCATTGGAGGATAACCGGAATCATGGCCTTGAACGCATTTTTCCATTCCGCCAGATTTTTTTCCTGCCGTGCCTTTGTTGCGGCGGAAGTCTTCGTATTTGGAGACTGTTCCCGGCAGGCGGCAAGCTCTGTTTCAAGCTCCGTAATGCAGGGTTCGAGCTGTTCGTTGTCGGATTCAAGTCCGAGGGAATGGCACCCGTCATTATCAGGAATACACCCGCTTTTATGATCTTTGTCCGTTATCTTTGCAACAAATTGCACATCCCTTCGCATCATACTACAATAATTTACCATATGAGTGATTGCTTTTGACTGGTGTACTTCACCAGACAATATTTTTTCAAATTCATCTTTTATATCAGTGTATATTGTATCATTCAATATAATAGATACTATCTTGTCTATTACAATCGCCTTGTACCACCATGATGAAGAATACGGAAAAAAATCCAGAACCAATGAAAAAGGATAAGGTTCTCTATCCGGAGAATCGTCTATAATAACATTACGATTTTCATCATAATGCCATAGTATTTTATCCATCTTTTTGCACTCTCCCTTGCACTCTCCATGTAAAGTCCCCCGGCAGGGCGGCAGGAGAGATCCGCCTTTTCCGGCATGGTTCATGACGCCACGCCTGGCCGGGGAAATATGATCACATATTATGCAAGAAGTTCTCCGGCACACTGTGAAGCAGTTTCGCAAGCTCCGCAGCTTTTGCCGCAGGAACAGGACGTTTGTTCTTCTCGTATTCTGAAACATGGCTTTGAGGAACGCCTATAGCTTCAGCCACGGCTTTTTGCGTCAGCCCCTCCCGCAGACGTAGGCCCTTCAGCATTTTCCCAACACGCTCTTTTTCCGGCATGGGGGGAATGGTCACAACGTCATCATCAACAATTATTTGCCCACCCAAACGACATACAAGCGCACTTACCAACTCAAAACAGTCAGATGGAACAGAAATACGTGCATGGGAAATCAATGTGTTTTCCATAGTCAAAGTTCTCCCCTAATAAGGGGCCTTGCCCCGAGTTCCGACATATTCAAAACGGCAGATGACAATGCGCGTATTTCCTTTGCCGTCGTCCAGAATACGCCACAGGGCAACCTTGTTTTTCGTAAAATGGCAATGATATGCGTCCGCTCCATATTGCCGAACCGGCCCCAGATTATGCCAGCCTCTTCCCAGAGGCTTCCCCGCAGTTTCACGCAAGTCCTGCTCAAGGGCTTCAATGATTGCCCTTTCATTCGAGTTTAGAGCATCGCGCCCTTTCAATGCTTTTTTCGTGTATTGAATTTCCGTCGGCATAATCAATCCCTGATTGAGATAAAATATACCATATTATCCCACAACGCAAGGGAACTACTCCTCTTCTTTGTCTTTCGCCAGCAGCTCATCCGCCACGCCTGCGGCGCGTTTCATGGCCTCATCCGCAAGATGTGCATAGCGTTGAGTCATTTGCGGGCTTTCGTGCGTCAGGAGTTTTTGGAGCGTGTACAGGTCAACCCTGCCGGATGAAGCGAGAGCGGAAGCAAAGGAATGCCGCAGCCCGTGCATGGGACGAAAATCTTCAAGCCCCGCCCTGTCCCTCACGCGGCGAGCCATACGGCGGCAATCCGAACGCCTGCCGCCGTTCCTGCCGGGGAATACATACGGGCTTTCCGTCCTTTTCACCTTTTCCAGTACAGAACGGACGGCGGGAGTCAAGGGCAGGTACTCGGTTTTCCCTTTCTTGGCGTGTTCCCCCCGCAGGGTGATATATCCCCTGTCAAAATCTATATCGCTCCACTGGAGGCTTAGCAGCGCGGTTTTTCGAATGCCGGTAAGCAAAGCCACGCGAAGAATAGCGGCCACATCCTGATTCGGCTCTTCATCCAGCGCGGCCAGATAACGCCTCAACTGCTCGTCCGACATTCTTTCCGTTTTCTGATTGTCCACCTTGGGCATGGTGAAATGCAGCCCGGCAGGAAAAGGACAGATATTACGCTGTTCGGCAAAGCGAAGCATACGCTTCAAAAGGCCAAGAACATGTCGAACAGTGGCAGGCGCAAGAGTCTTTCCCTCTCGTCTTTGACTCGGGGTTGCAGCAAGACGGCGCGAAAGAGCGTCTATGTCAGAGGTTGTCAGGGATTCAATCAATCTGTCATGCAGGGGAACAAGGTGCTTCATCAGCCTTTTGTCCATTCTGTCGGTGGTCACGTTATCCCGCTTTGCCTCTGCATAAAGTTCCCACAGGCGGATGACAGTAAGCTGTCCACCAGCGGCCAGTCTTTCCCGTTCCGCATCCCTGCGACGCTCCGTATTGGAACGCTCTTTTCCGGCGGCGCGGGAAGCCCGTATGAGGTTTGCCTTGGCAGCGGTCATGCCTTCCGACTCCGTGCCTACAGGCTCTTCTATCAGCCTGGAACCTCGTCCACCCCGGCGATACCGTATGTAGTACACACGCTCCATGCCGGAGCCGTCCAATTTTTCCTTGAGCCTGAAAGTCACTCCCGGATACTTCGTTTTTTCCCGTTTTGTCTGTGTCATGAGTTCTTCCCCACACGCTTCCCCACACAAGGACGGCAAGTTGGCTTTTCCCAAGGGAATTTGAAAAAATCCTTCCCCACACCATTCCCCACACGCAAGACGAAAATAGGGCAAAATCGGTAAAAAATGAAGCAGTAGTAATTTTTAAAAAATGTGTGTAAATAAAGTGTTATAGCAATAAATAAAAATTAGTAATAAAGTATGTTCACTGATTCGTAATCAGTAGGTCGTCAGTTCAATTCTGACAGCTGGCTCCATAAATTTCAGGGAGTCATACCCAGGTATGACTCCCTTCTTTTTTCTGCAGCATATCTCGACATTCGTGCCTTTCCGTAACGGACAGCTTCTGAGGGAGCGGCCCCTTGCCGCAACGCGCAGTCTGCCGCCAATACGCCCCATAACAAGCAAATCATGCAAAAAACGAAACTTGCGTACTGCTGTACCCAGTCTCGCCGCAACAGAAGAAAACCATCTTATACGCTTGGAACCTTTTGCTCTTGAACCTATTTTTCGACCAAGGGCCTACCGGCTCGCAGCCCTCACGCCACGCGGAAACTTGCCGCTTTAAGAGAATGAACTGCTCGGGCATTGCTGCGGATTCTCGTCCAGCTCGACTCCGTAAAGTGTTTCAGGAACGAACAGCTTCAGGCGGAAAAAACAAAGCAAACATGTTCATGAGCAGAGCAGTTCGCTGAAGAGTTCGTACATAGTAGGCAGGAAAAGGAAACTTTCCGGCCAATAGTACGCGCTGTTCCGAGGTTCTCGGAATTATCTGCCGTTTCCGTCAGCAACAGCATTTCTGTCTGTCCCTTTTCAAGCCTGCCCTCCGCAAAATTCCTCCGGGTTGAAGAGAGCCTCGGATACAGGGTACTCATTCCTTTTATCGTTCTTTTCATGGCGGAGAGCATCAAGAGCGTGGTACACGCAGCCGTGCGCATACATGGCGGCATATCCGTCCTTATTATTAAAAGCATACGGGCAGGAATCGTGTGGATTCCTGCCCGTATATATTCAGAGGCGACGTTCAGCCGGTATTAATCGTGACGTTCGCGGCGGGGGCGATCACCCTTATCACCACGGCGTTCACGCGGGGCGCGATCTCCGCGTTCACGCTGAGGGCGGGCGGTATCTTCCGGCTTCCACTCCACACCCTGTTCTTCCAGCAGCACAGCCTTGCGGCTGGCGCGGATACGGTCGCCGTTGATTTCAATTACCTTGACCAGCATATCTTCGCCCAGACGGGCCACATCTTCGGTCTTTTCCACACGCTTGGTATCAAGCTGGGAAATATGTACCAATGCTTCCAGATTGGGCAGAATTTCAACAATGGCGCCGATATCGAGAATGCGGCGAACCTTGGCGTTGTAGTTCTTGCCCAGCTCGGCATGCTGATCGTAGTACATGACCATTTCCTTGGCCTGACGCATGGATTCGGCCGTGGGAGCAAAGATGGAAATGCGGCCGGAATCGTCAATGTCGATGGAAGCGCCGGTAGCCGTGGTAATGGCCTTGATGTTCTTGCCGCCGGGGCCGATGATCATGCGGATGATTTCAGGATTGACCGTCACTTCCTCATGCTGGGGCGCATAGGGAGAAAGCTGCTCACGATAGCCGGGCAGCGCGCTGGTCATGATGCCGAGGATATGCAGACGCGCTTCGCGGGCCTGCTGCATGGCGCGGGCCATGACATCGGTGGGCAGGCCGTTGATCTTGATATCCATCTGCACGGCGGTAACGCCTTCGCTGGTGCCGGCAATCTTGAAATCCATATCGCCGAGAGCGTCTTCATCCCCAAGGATATCCGTCAGCACAATATACTGATCGCCTTCCTTGATCAGGCCCATGGCCACGCCGGCCACGGGAGCGGAAATGGGCACGCCCGCATCCATGAGCGAAAGGCAGCCGCCGCATACGGCCGCCATGGACGAGGAACCGTTGGATTCCACGGTTTCCGACACCACGCGAACCGTGAAGGGGAAGCTGTCGCTGGAAGGAACCACAGCCTTGAGGGCACGTTCCGCCAGGTGACCGTGTCCTATTTCACGGCGGGAAATACGGGGCGACTTCACTTCGCCCACCGAGAAGGGCGGGAAGTTGTAATGCAGCATGAAACGCTTGGTTTCATCGCCGTTCAGGGAATCAACGCGCTGTTCGTCCGTGGTACTGCCCAGCGTGGTGACGGCAAGGGACTTGGTTTCGCCGCGCGCAAAGATCACGGAGCCGTGGGCGCGGGGCAGTACGCCGGTTTCAATTTCAATGGGACGCACGGTTTTCGTGTCGCGGCCGTCAATACGGGTTCCTTCCGTGAGGATGCGCTGACGCACGAGCTTCTTTTCCAGATGCTCGAGAATGACGCCGACTTCCTTCTGGGCTTCGGCGTTTTCCGCCCATTCGGGATCGGCGGCCAGCATTTCCTTGACGCGCTTTTTCACAGAAGCACGGGCTTCCTTGCGGGCCAGCTTTTCCGGAATGCGCAGAGCTTCCGCCATACCGGCCTCGAGAGCCAGCGTCTCCACATGTGCGTACAGCGAGGGATCGTCTTCCTTCGGGGTGAAGGGATTCTTGACCTTGCCGGCAAGGCGCACCAGTTCTTCCTGTGCGTCGATGAGCGGCTGAATGGCCTTATGCCCCCAGTTCAGTGCGTCGATGAGTACGGCTTCAGGCACGAAACGGGCTTCGCCTTCAACCATGACGACGGCATCGCGGGAAGCGGCGAACACGATATCAAGATCGCTGCGCTCCAGTTCCTTGACCGTGGGGTTGATCACGAATTCGCCATCCACACGGCCGATACGTCCCCCTGCGACAGGGCCGTCAAAGGGAATGGGGGAAAGGCAGACGGCGGCAGAAGCGGCGGTAATGCACAGCACGTCGGGCAGATTCTGTCCGTCGGCAGAAATGGTGCTGGCCAGCACCTGTACTTCGTTTCCGTAGCCCTTGGGGAACAGGGGCCGGATCGGGCGGTCTATCAGGCGGGATACCAGCGTTTCGTGATCGCTGGGACGGCCGATTTCACGCCGGAAAAAATTCCCGGGGATACGTCCCGCGGCGTACATCTTTTCCCCGTACTCCACGGTAAGGGGGAAAAAGTCCTTGGGGCTTTCCAGCGGCTGTTCGCACACCGTGACCAGAGCCACGGTTCCCTCGCACTGTATCCAGACCGCGCCATGCGCCTGTCTGGCCACGCGTCCGGTCTCCAGGATGATTTCTCTGCCGCCCACATTGGCGGTCACTCTTGTTGCGTTCAAAAGACCCATGTCAATCTCCCGGAAGGAGACTCCGTGAAAAACGGCGAAGCCGGGATTCTCCAGAGATGAGGCCCGTTCGTCTCTTTTCGCGGATACTCCTTCCTTGCGTTAAGCCCGGAACGGCGTTCCGGGTATGATGAAAATGCGCCGCAGTCCCGTCGACAGAGCCTGCGGCCCTGCGCACACTGCGCGCAGGGGGAAGAAGCCTGTTGTCCAGGCTCCTTCCCCCATAGATAATACCGGATAATCCGTTCGTTACTTGCGCAGACCGAGCTTTTCGATCAGGGCGCGATAACGCTGGATATCAGTCTTCTTCAGGTAGTTCAGCAGCTTGCGACGCTGTCCGACCAGTTTGAGCAGACCGGTGCGGGAGTGGAAGTCCTTCTTGTGCGTCTTGAAGTGATCGGCCAGCCCGTCAATGCGGGCGGTGAGCAGAGCAATCTGCACTTCGGGAGAACCGGTGTCGCCCTCATGCTTGGCGTGGGCGGCGATGACGGCCTGCTTTTCAGCGGTATCCATAACCACAGCAATAACCTCCTGTCCCTGAAAAACGCTTTCAGGGGGTAGATGGGGTGAACAGCCCCCGCAGCATGACCCAGACGGGCTGTCCGTCCTGCACACGGGCTTCAACCAGAGCCAGAGGCTCTCCCGAAGCATTCCGGGTCAGAGCGCGTTGCCCTGCCTCAAATGCTCCGAATCCCGGATGGTGCATCAATGCCCTGCCGTTACGCTGCGCCGCTTCTTCAGCAGGATTCACCGTAAATACGGGCCAGCCGGGCAACGCGGCGGACAGAGGCAGAACCCTCCGGGGAAGGCCTTCCGGATCGGCAAGCACGTCGTCCAGCGAGTGGGCTTCGTCCAGTCCGAACGGGTGGCTGTACAAACGGGTCAACTCCGTAAGCGTGGCTCCGCACCCCAAGCGCATCCCCAAGCTGTGGGCCAGGGACCGTATGTAGGAACCGGAACTGCAAGTGACCCGGAAACGCACGTCCGGCAGCTTCACCCATTGAAGCTCGGCGCGCGAAATCTGTATGGCCTTGGTTTTAAGGGGAACGTCCTTTCCCGCCCGGGCCAGCCTGTAAAGGGGCTGACCCTGATGCTTTGCGGCGGAATACGGGGGAACGGGCTGTTCCCGCACCTCAAGCCAGGCCGCCACTTCGCGCCGCACGTCCGCCTCAAGAGCGTCTCCCTCGGGCGTTCCGGCGGCAGGGACAGCTCTTTCCTCAAGAATCTGCCCCTCGGCGTCCCAGGTATCGGTCACAAGACCGAGACGGGCGACGCCTTCATAACGTTTTTCCCCTCCTTCCAGGAGGTAACCGGAAAGTTTGGTGGCGTGACCAAGCAGAACAATCAGCACTCCCGTGGCCATGGGATCGAGAGTGCCGGCATGACCGATTTTCTTCTGCCCGAGACGCTTGATGCGTCCCACGCATTGCGCGGAACTCATGCCTCCGGGCTTGTCGATAATCAGAATTCCATGCAGTTGTTCCATGAGAGACATGGTTAATAGCCGTAAAATTCCGTTCCGTCCAGCAAAAAAGCCACGGCCGGAAAGAACACGCCTTCAGAAGGCCGACACTATTCCTTTTCGCCGGGAATACGATCCTTCACTTCCGTCAGCTCCCGGCCTCCGGAAAGGATTGCCTGTTCCCACGCGAGGGACGCTCCCTGAAGGAACTCCGCAGCTTCCGCCCTGCCCCGCTCCGCTCTGTCGAGATACTGATTCAGGGCGTCGTCCAGAACGGACTCGGCGTCAAAACCGCTTTCCCGCACATGGGCGAGCAGGCGTTCCCTCGTTTCCGGGGTCAGCGGCCCCTCGTCGGACAACCAGTATGGATCGGACATGCTCTCTGCCTCCGTGAAGGAAACTTACATCGCCACGGCCTGAAATACGGCCGTGACCTCGCCGCCCCTGTGCAGGAACAGCTTGTCGCCTTCAATTCTCAGCGCGTCCGCCGCGCCGAGAACATTCATGAAGGATCGGGCCTGTTCCATGCTCGCTTCGTCGCACATCATCAGCGTGCCGCCGCCGGGCTGGAAGGACAGCGTTCCGTCCTTTGCCTCCCAGTTCATGAAAAAGCTGTTGCAGCCGTCGGAACCGTTGGCAGAGCCGCCCTCATGCAGCACCATATGAGGTTCGCGCAGCCCTTCGGCCACCGTTACGGGTTGACCTTCCAGCGTCGTCAGTTTCCAGTAGGTTTCCGTCAGCGAGGCCCCGGAACTTTCCGCAGGAGGACACAGAGGCGTTCCTTCCTGAAGTCCGGCACGATGCAGGAGTACGGAAGCGGGAGACTGCCCGGCGTCAAGACTCACCTCGACGGATTCGGGCGTGGAAAACAGCACGCCTTCGCGGGTCAGAATGGCCGCGCTGAAATTTGCACGCTGCGCGTCCGCCGCGCGCGAGGCCAGATAATGAATGCGGACGGGCAGAGGAATGGAACCAGGCCGCTGATGCAGTACGGAAGCAATCACCTCGCCCGAATCCAGGCTCAGCGAGGCGCTGATCAGCACCTCGGACGGCAGGGCCATGCGTTCGCGATAAATCAGCGAGGTCTCAAAACGCTTCACCGTACCGGCCGGAGCCTTGTGCCAGCGCCATTCCCTGCCGTCTTCGCCGCGCACGGCGAGGATATCGGCACTCAGCTCCACTATGTCCATGCGCGCCTGATCCACGGAATCGCAGGGAGAAAGCATGGAGCGGAAAATCAGGGTATTTCCCTCTCTGCTCCAGCTCAGACCGAAGCGTCCGGCCGTCCCCGCGTCAGGGGAAAGAATGGCGAAGGCACCGTCTCCGTCCAGACAGAGAACCGCTCCGCTTTCATCCAGCCAGTCTCCTTCTGGAGAAACGGCGGCCTGCCCGACTCCGGGAAAACAGAGACCGAGGGCAAGACAGCAGAGAATCGCAAAAAAAGTATGACGCATGATGCAGACTCCTTGGAATGGCAATATGTCCGCCAAAAACGAGGAACGCGTTCCACGCCGGCGCGGATGAAAAGCCGAACCGGATCAGCATGCCAGATTAACCCGTGAAGGGCAAATTCACGGGGAATCTCAACATCAGACGAGGGCCGTGAGGTCGTATTCGCCCGTTTCGGTAATCTCCGCCCGAACCAGCGCACCGGGTTCGACGCCCGGGCCGCTCACATAGGTTACGCCGTCCACTTCAGGGGCCTGAAACCAGGCGCGCCCGACATGCAGACCGGGCCACTCGTCGTGAGGGGCATCCACCAGAATATCAAGCCGTTCCCCTTCGTAGCGGCTCAGGATTTCTTCACTGATTTCCCGCTGAAGGGCCATGATTTCATCTCTGCGGGCGCGGCGCGTCCTGACCGGAACCTGTCCGGACATGGCAGCTGCGGGCGTTCCGTCTTCCGCCTCATAGGCGAATACGCCGAGATGATGAAAACGGTTGCGGGCCACAAACTCGGCCAGCGTGGCGAACTGCGCGTCCGTTTCGCCGGGGAATCCCGTAATCAGCGTGGTACGCAGGGCGGCGTCGGGGAAATAATGACGGATGCGATCCACGGCAAGTTGGGGATCACGCGCAAAGGGACGCCCCATGCGGCCCAGGATCTCAGGATCGGCATGCTGGAGCGGCATGTCGAAGTAGGGAACGAAGGGCTTGCCTGCCGAAGCAAGGAAGGACAGCAGCTCGTCGCGGAGACCGGCCGGATACAGATACATGAGGCGCAGACGCTCCAGACCGGACAGGGGAAGAAGCCGTTCCAGCAGAAGGCGCAAGTCGCCGCCCTCGCTGTCCGAACCCCAGGCCGTGACATCCTGCGCCACAAGAACAAGCTCCTTCACTCCCTGTTCGAGAAGGGCCTGCGCCTCCGCTTCCAGGGCGTCCGCCGGAGCGGACACATAGGCTCCGCGTATGGAAGGGATGGTGCAGAAGGAACATCTGTGACGGCACCCTTCGCCGATTTTCAGCCAGGCATAGGAAGGACCGGTACTGAGCAGCCGTCCCGGTTCGACATGCTTCAGCTTCAGCGCGTCGGCCAGCATGGCGGGCCACGAGTCCACATCTGCCGCATGCAGCCAGATATCGACTTCCGGTATTTCTCCGGCCAGTTCCGCCACGCCGTAACGGCCGGGCAGACAGCCGCCCACGGCAAAGAGGGGGCGGTTCGGCAAATCTTCCAGATCCGCCGCCATCTGCACGATGCTTCGCACCGACTCCTCGACTGCCGGCCCGATAAAGGCGCAGGTATTGATGAAAACCAGATCCGCGTCTTCCGGATCCGCCACGGTCACAACCGGCTCTCCGATCGAGGGGTGGCCGAGAGAGCCGAGAAGACGTTCGGTATCCACCCGGTTTTTGGGACAGCCGAGGCTTTGAGAATAGATGCGCAGCATGATGGCTCCCATGCTCCCCACGAAGAGGGAAATGAAGGATGACGACGTACGGAACGCCGTTGCCAGAACATGACCGCCGCGCTATCCTTTCGGAAGGGACGGCTCCGCGCGGAACCGCTTCCGCCGGGCGCGGGCCGACGCCCGCCATGTCGAACACTGCCTGTTCTCTGCCATGAACGATCCCTTTGCGCAAGGAGAAAGCATGTCCTCTTCCCCCCTTTCCTCCCGTACACAGACGCTGATTCTGGCCACCCGCAATCAGGGCAAGGTTCGCGAAATCGCGGACGCGCTGCGTCATTTCGGATTTGACGTGCGCCCTCTGCCGGACAACTTTCCGGAAATCGAGGAAACGGGTTCAACCTTTGAGGAAAATGCCCTGATTAAAGCGCACGCCGTGGCCGACGCTCTGGGACTGCCGGCCCTGGCCGACGATTCCGGTCTTGAAGTGGACGCGCTGAACGGCGCGCCGGGCGTGTATTCCGCCCGGTACGGGCATGATATTCCGCTGCTTCCGGGCGAGGATGACGACGCCCGCAACAACCGCAAGCTGCTTGACGCGCTTTCGGCTTTTCCTCATCCGCATACGGGACGTTTCCGCTGCTGCATGGCTCTGGTCCGCCCGGGCAAGGCGGATCTGGTGCGGCACGGCGTATGGGAAGGCGTCATTGTTGACACTCCCTCGGGCAACAACGGCTTCGGCTACGATCCTCTTTTTTTCGATCCCGAACTGGGACGCATTTCCGGCGAACTGACACGGGAGGAAAAAAATGCCCGCAGCCACAGAGGCAAGGCATTGCGCCGGCTGATCCGCGCTCTGGAAGAAGAAGGCTCCGCCGGGTGAAGGTGTCTCCGGCTTGATCTGCGCGGCGGGCTGGCCTACACTTTTGCCAAATTACCGGAGAACCCACTATGCTGATTCGTTGCCCTGACTGCCAGTTCGAGCGCGACATAGATCTGACCCGCATCCCGGCCAGCGCCACTGTGGCGACCTGCCCGCGCTGCGGACGACGCTTTCATTTCCGCAAGCAGTTTGCCGATCGCGAACGGGCTGCGGAAGAAAAGCCCGAGACGACCGTCTCCCCGACTGACCTTTCCACGGAAAAGACTTCTGCGGAGAATGCTTCCGTCAAAACACCGGAAGCAGAAACTCCTCCTCCCGAAAACCGGCCCCACCATTCCTCCGATGCGGAAAACGCAAAACGGGATCATGCGGAGGAAGCGGCAAAGGCACAGGAACACAGCTCTCGTCAGGAAATGCCGGGCGTGCCGTGGGAACATCCCGAAGTTTTCGGCTTTTTCGGAAGCTTCTACCACACCCTGCTGCGCGTGCTTTTCCGCGCACCGGACTTTTTCCGCAATCTGGGACGGGGCGTTCCTTTCGGCAAGGCCGTGGTTTTCTTTGTTCTCATGCGCTTTCTGGAAGCCGTGGTCATCCGATTCTGGTCTCAGGATCTGCTGCGTCAGGTTTCCGAAACTTCGCCCAACCCGCAGGCCATGGAACTTGCCAACCAGCTTATGCAGGACATGAGTACGCCCATGTTTCTGCTGGCCACACCTTTTACCGCCGTATTCCAGCTCTTTTTTCTGGCCGCACTGTACGGACTGATGATACGGCTGGCCCAGCCGGACAAGGCCGATTTCGGCGTCGTCGTGCGCGTGCTGGCCTACAGTGCCGCTCCCTGCATTTTTTCCATCGTACCCTTTGTGGGCAGTGCTGTGGCCTCCATCTGGTGTGTTGCCGTCAGTTTTGCAGGATGCAAGTATGCGCTTGGCCTCAGCTGGGGCAAAACAGCCCTTGCGCTGGCTCCTCTGTTCATCCTCGCAGTGGCCGTACTGGTTCAAATGTCGCTGCTCATGCGGTCAATGCTTTGACGCCTGAAGCCCCGCGTTATGAAACGGAACGGGCTTTCCCTGCGGAAATGCCCGTCCTGCATGGTTCGGCCCTTTTTTTGCATGTGATCTTCCGATCCGGAAGAAGCGCGTTCCGTGCGGACTGATCCGGAAGATTTTCAAGGAGTCCAGTCATGATTCACTTCGGCAGGGCGATTTTCACCCGGACGCGAGTCCTGCGGGCGCTGCTCCCGCTTTTTCTGGTTTCAACGCTGCCCGCCTGCGCCCCCGCGCCCGATGGGATTGCACGCCTCGACCTCGCCTCGCAACCTCAGATATTCAGCAATGAAGACGGGTATTACGCGGGCATCACGGTCATGGTTCACCCGAACGTCAACCTGACCCACAAGCCTACGGCGCTTTTCGTCCCCATGGGACTGACTCAGGAACTGCGCAGCGCCTATGCCGTTTCGGAAGGAGTGTCCCGTCAGGTCTGGCAGTGCATGTTGAACGAGGGGACCTTCTCCACACTTGAGCTTGCGGATATGGCTCCTCCATACCGGGCGGACATGGCCCTGCCTCTGGCCCGGCAGATGGGTGCGGAGCTTCTGATCGGCGGATATATCACCTATTATTTTGACGGCGGAAGTACCGGCGATTCCAGAATCTCGCTCCAGCTTGAAGTCTATGACACCAGGACCGGCGCGATGCTGTGGAGCATGGCCCATGCAGGCATGATGCCCTATCAGCCCCCGCGCGATTTCATCCTGCTGGAAGTCACGCAGCGCATGCCCGCCGATCCCATGGGCACGCTCATTGCCTCCGTTGCCGGCGACATGGCGCGTCTGCTCCATATGTGGACCGATCCGGAAGAATGTCCTCCGCCGTCCCTCGGCAGTTCTTCAAACGGAGAATCCGCTTTCGGAAGATTCTAAAATATCCGGAACAACCTGCTCATGAGGGGGAATTGGGGACTTCAGGGGAAGTGCGTAGCCGCGTTCTTCCGAAATTCCGGCCCGCAACGGCATCCCCATTCATTTGTCTGAACAGGCAGGCCCAGCATATCTCAGCAAATACGGGAAGCGCAGAGGCTCCGTTCCCATCGGGAATGAGCGTCCGCGCTTCCTTGTATTTTCCACAGCCGCCGTCTTGAAAACATGTTCTTCCCGCATCTGCGCGAAGCTCCGAAAGATTTTCTGCCGGAATCCCGCCGCCCGGAAAAGTCTTTCCCGCAAAATCAGCATTCTCCCCCTTTTCCCCGTTGACAGAGGCGCGCTCTTCTTCTAGGTATGACGAACGCATCTTGCGTAGCTTCCGGGCGCTTAGCTCAGCTGGTAGAGCGTCGCCTTTACACGGCGAATGCCGGGGGTTCAAGCCCCTCAGCGCCCACCATGAGCATACGGGTCATGGATATGTCCATGACCCTTTTCTTTTTCATTTCGCGCCCTTTCCGGACGCTCCGGCGTCGGCGGCCGCACCTCTTTCGATGAGATCCACCCTATGAGCGCAACATTTGAAGAACTGGGCCTTTCCCCGGAACTCCTGAAATCCATTGAAGATATGGGCTTTGAAGAGCCTTCGCCCATTCAGCTTCTGGCGATTCCTCCCCTGCTCGCCGGTCGGGACGTCATGGGGCAGGCGCAGACGGGTACGGGCAAAACGGCTGCCTTCGGACTGCCCATTCTGGAAAAGGTCGTGCCGGACGGAGATGTCCAGGCGATTATTCTGTGCCCCACGCGCGAACTGGCCATTCAGGTAGCCGAAGAACTCGGCAGGCTGTCCGCGCACAGGCGGAATCTGAACATCCTCCCTATTTACGGAGGACAGCCCATTGAAAGACAGCTCCGTGCCCTGGCCCGGGGCGTGCAGATCGTCGTGGGCACGCCGGGCAGAGTCATCGATCATCTGGAACGCGGTACCTTGAAGCTCGACGGCGTGCGCATCGCCGTGCTGGATGAAGCCGACGAAATGCTGGATATGGGCTTCCGCGAGGATATCGAAGCCATTCTTGATCGGACGCCCCCCTCCTGTCAGAAGGTCATGTTCTCCGCCACGATGCGCGGCCCCATTCTGGAACTGGGCAAACGCTTTCTGCAGAACCCGGAACTGCTGCGCGTGACGCACAAAGTTCTTACCGTACCCGCCATTGAACAGATTTATTACGAAGTGCGTCCCTATCAGAAAATGGACGCGCTGTGCCGCGTGCTGGATTCGCAGGGCTTCCGCAAGGCTCTGGTATTCTGCTCCACCAAACGCGGGGTAGATGAAGTGACGGCCCACCTGCAGGGGCGCGGTTATCAGGCGGACGGCCTGCACGGCAACCTTGCCCAGCCTCAGAGGGATCGCGTCATGACGCGCTTCCGCAGCGGCGCGCTCGACGTGCTTGTCGCCACGGACGTAGCCGCGCGGGGTATCGACGTGGACGATGTGGATGCGGTCATCAACTACGACATTCCCCGCGACGTGGAAAGTTATGTCCACCGCATCGGACGTACCGGCAGAGCAGGACGCGAAGGCCGAGCCTTCACCTTCGTCACCATGCGGGAAAATTCCAGACTGCGCGAAATCATCCGCTACACAGGTGCCCGCATCTCCAGAGGCAACCTGCCCACCCTGCGCGACGTGGCCAATATTCGTACCACACGACTGCTGGACGAAGTACGGCAAACGCTGGAAAAAGGCTCTCTGGAACGCTGGCTGATGCTGGTGGACGAATTTCTGGCCGGACAGTTCCCGGACGGCGCGCCCACCAGTGCGGACATGGCCGCCGCCATGCTCAAAATGCTGATGCAGCGCGACTTCGGAGATCAGGATACTGCACAGGGCGGCGAAGACTGGGTGGAACAGGCCCGGGAATCCCGCCGGAAAGGTCCGGCTGACGGCAGGGAACGCCCGTCCGAACGGAGAGCGGACGCAGAACAGCGCGACCGTGATCGCATGTGCAGAATCAGAATCAGCGCAGGACGCGAACAGGGCGTAAGTCCCCGCGAGATCGTCGGCGCCATTACCGGAGAATGCGGCATTCCCGGACGCCTCATCGGCGCCATCGACATTCGGGAACACTTCAGTATGGTGGACATTGCCGAAAACGCGGTCGAGCTTGTGCTTGCCGGAATCAGCTCCGGCATCTTCATCGGCGGAACCAGGGTAACGGCCGCGAGAATGGAAGGAAAAAGCTCTCCCCGCACTCCCCGCCGCCAGTATTCCGGCAAGATGGGAAAAAAACCGCGCGGCGCAACCTCCGGACGAAAATTGTACCGGGAGCCGACGCATAGGCCGGAACCCGGTTCCGGAAAAAAAGAAAAGGGGCTGTCCTAGCTAAGACTAGTGTTTAGCTTGTTTTACCCAATAAGTTAGCTGAGTTAGAAGTTGTTTATGGTTGCCTCCATTGAAGCGCCATTCGCATTCTTTGAGGAACCAGTAAAAGTGTTC
>DWXS01000072.1 GCA_019119045.1 Candidatus Mailhella merdavium
CGAACGGCTTCTTTTTTCTTTTTTTTTCTTCCCCAATCGAAGATTTTCTTTTTTTTTGCCCGATTGGGCGACAAGTCTTGACTTTTGCCCTGCTTTACATTGTATCTGAAAAAATCATATCTTTAGAGGAATTATGGATACCTTTTCTGTCTTTTTGTTTTTCTAGCCTAAGCTCAGCCAAACTTCATAAATTTGAAGAATGTAATATTCATGTAGTATTCTGATAAGCAGATTTGCTGTAATTCAATGTAAATTTTATTAAAATATTTATAAAATTCAACACGCTCAATCTGAAAATCTGGAACAAAGAGGGTGCCGATGTGCAGAGTATAAGTCTTTCAGTCCTTATTTTTGAGGATGACCGTCCTCTGGCGGAATTTACGGCAAAATATTTATGTTCCTATGGAATGCGGGCTAAATTTGTCACCAGTTTTGCGGAATTCGAGAAAATATGGGGAAAGGAAGACTTTGACATTCTTCTTCTGGATATCATGCTGGGTGATGTGGACGGGATTTCCCTGTGCCGCCACATACGTTCTACCTGCTCCATTCCCATTATTTTCATTACAGCCTTGGGTGAGGAAACCGATATAGTGGTGGGACTGGAAGTCGGCGCAGACGATTATATTGTCAAACCCTTTTCCCCTCGCGTCCTGCTGGCGCACATAAAAAGTGTCATGCGTCGAGCCGGTGAGAAGCCGGAACCGGCAGAAATACGTGCTGCACAGTCGGACAACATCTACTTCGACGGATGGATACTGGATTGCCGTTCCTGTATGCTGATAGATCGGGAAGGACGCGGCGTTTCCCTGAGCTATTCCCTGTACCGGCTCCTCGTGTATTTTTTGGAGCATCCTTTTGAGCTGATCGAGCGGGAAAGACTGGTGCGCTGCTTGAAATCAGCGGAAAACGAAGAGCTTCTGCTGCATCGTCTGGATGCTCATATTTCCCGTCTGCGCGCCTGTCTGGGCGATAACGGCAAGGAGCATAAATATATCAAAACCGTGCGGAATATCGGCTACCGTTTTGTGGCGGACAATATCTCGCGAGAGGAAAAGCTCTCATGAAATCTTTGGAATGGAAGTTTTTACCGCAAAGCATGACCGCACGGCATCTTCTCAGTCTGGGGATAATGTTTTTCTGTCTCCAGATTGTTCTGGCCTACGGACTGCTGTTCTTCTGGAGCAGCTCACAGATCAAAATAAGTCTGGATTCCAGTGCAATGCACTTTGCTCAGGCCTATGGTGTACTTTCCACCCTGAAACCGGAGGAACGTTTCTCGGAAACGGAAATACTCACTGCCAGACGTATTCATTTTAAAATTGTTGATCGAATTCCTCAGCTGGAAACAGACGATTCTGAGGAATCCCGTTTTTTTTATGACAGAATATTGACCATTCTGACTCTCTTTCGCAAAGGCTACGGGTTTACCTACTTCGGTGATGTGTCCAGAAAAGACAGCTTTCCTCCTTTTCCTCGTCATGCCTTTTGGGAGGCGGAGACTCTGCCGGAGTTCAAACGGCAGGCTCCGCTGCTGGTCGCTGTAAAAAATGTGGGGTGGGGGCTTGAGTTTTCTCTGGAAAATCCCTGGACGCCTCTGGTCAGCTCAAACATTACGCTCGATGCCGTCGCAGCCCTTCCTTTCTATGACGGAACCTGGTTTGTAGGAGAATTCGGCGGTAACCTTTACAATAATCTGGATATGACCTTTATCCTTGTTTCTTTTGGCGTGCAGTTTCTGATCCTCATGGTTTTTGTGTGGATAGAGCTGCGGATGTTATTAAGTCCCCTTCGCAGGATGGAAAAGGCCGCCGCCCGGATCAATCTGGACAATCCGGAAATTTTTCCCATACCGGAGCGGGGTTACTCTGAAATCAAAAGTCTGGCCACCTCCATTCGTGACTTGACTCGACGTCTTTCCGAGCAAATCCAGCATCGTCTCATTACACTGGCCGGACTTTCTCATGATCTGCGTAATCCTGTCAGCCGTATGCTCGCGGAGGTAGCGCATCTGGAGCATGAGCATCCAGATATCATGCAGGAAAGTTTTTTGACCTCTTCGCTGCACGAACTCCAGAGCATTACGGATTCCGTGCTGGACTACGCCCGGGACGGAATTAATGACGAAAAGAAAATGGAGATCAGTCTGTCTCATTTGATTTATACCGTTGCGGAAAATTTTCTGGATTCTGGAGCTGACGTTCAGGTTCTCAGCACTGATGACTGCTTTATGTCCTTGTATCCCAAATCCATACAACGCTGCCTGCAAAATATCGTACAGAACGCCGTAGATTACGGAACTCAGGAAAATTTTGAATGCCCGGAAGGTTCCCCGCATTCCAGCAAGGAAGGGGTTTCATCGTCTACCGTTACAATTTGTGGAAAAAATATGCCTGACTGTTACAACATCGAAGTGCGAGACTTTGGCCCCGGCATACCGGAAGAAGAACTGGAACATGTGTTCGAGCCCTTTGTCCGGCTGGGGTGTAATAGCTCCAATTCCCGAAAAAACGGTACCGGTATCGGGCTTTCTATTGCCCGTAATCTGGCTCAGGCCAATAATGCAACTATCATGATGACTAATAAAAACCCCGGGCTGTTAGTTACACTGCATATCATGAAAGGCCGTTCCTTATCGGGAACTGCTGGTATCTGATAAAGACAGAGGCTCTGGTGTATTGTTCGCTCTGTGCAAGGTATATGGACCCGAAAGGAATAGAAGAGTTTCGGCAGATTGAGCATGAGCGACAGCTGTTCGGCCCGAGAGGACGTTATGTGCAGCCGATGTCCGGGAACAGGAAAGGCGGCGGAGTTTTGAAGAGCGACGGCGATGGCGTGGGGCAGTGGAGCTTGAGAGAGGAAGTTATTACTCAGGGGGCACGGTTTTGCCGCGCCCCCCTGTATATGTCAGGATATGACTACAGTTGATCCGGGCCTGCGATGACGCCGGCCACAGCAGAGGCAGCGGCA
The DNA here is from genome assembly GCA_019119045.1 of Candidatus Mailhella merdavium. Lineage (GTDB taxonomy): Bacteria > Desulfobacterota > Desulfovibrionia > Desulfovibrionales > Desulfovibrionaceae > Mailhella > Mailhella merdavium. The sequence goes on from DWXS01000072.1 coordinate 2,971, forward strand.
ACCCAGGCGTTGGACAGGTAGACTTCCGACTTCAGGCTGCCCATGCGACCCTTGAAGTTGCGGTTGGTGGTGGCAATGGCGCGTTCGCCGTCTCCGAGAATGCCCATGTGGCCGCCGAGGCAGGGGCCGCAGGTTGGCGGGCCGACGATGCAGCCGGCATCGGTGAAGATATCGAACAGCCCTTCCTTCATGGCCTGTTTCCAGATTGCCGGTGTGGCGGGAAGGATGATGCAGCGTACATTTTTGGCAACCTTGCGTCCCTTGAGGATTTCGGCAGCGGCACGCATGTCGGAAATGCGGCCGTTGGTGCAGGAGCCGACGACAACCTGATTCACGGGCAAATCCTGGAGCTGGCTGACGGGCTTGGTATTGGAGGGCAGGTGAGGGCAGGCCACCAGCGGTTCCATGCCGGAGACGTCGAAGAGCAGTTCGCGTTCATAGGTCGCGCCGGGGTCTGCGGCGATTTTTTCCGCTCCCGGGCGTTTGTGGGCGGCGCAATAGGCAAGTGTTTTATCATCCGCAGCAAAGAGACCGGCCTTACCGCCGGCTTCAATGGCCATATTGGCGATGGTCAGGCGGCCTTCCACGTCGAGGGCTTCAATGGCCGGGCCGTCGAATTCAATGGCCTTGTACAGCGCGCCGTCAACGCCGATTTCGCCGATGAGGCGGAGCATGAGATCTTTGCCGCCGACCCAGCGGGGGAGCGTGCCGGTGTAAGTGGCTCTGATGGAGGGCGGAACCTTGAACCAGGTTTCACCGAGAGCCATGGCGCCGGCGATGTCGGTGCTGCCCATGCCGGTAGCAAAGGCGCCCACACCTCCGTATGTGCAGGTGTGGCTGTCTGCGCCGACGATGATATCCCCGGGGCCGACAAGGCCCTGCTCAGGCAGCAGCGCGTGTTCAACGCCGCAGTCGCCGCCTTCGTAATAATAGGTGATGCCCATTTCCTGCGCGAATTTTCTGGTCACCATGACCTGATTGGCGGAATCGATATCCTTCTGGGGGGTAAAGTGATCCATGACAAGATACACTTTGTCCTTGTCGAACACCTTGTCCGCTCCCATACCTTTGAAGGATTTGATCGCGAGCGGCGCGGTGATGTCGTTGGCAAGCACCGCCGAGACCTTGCACTGGACGATCTGGCCCGGTTCGCGGACGGTTTCGCTCGTATGTCGTTGCAGGATTTTCTGTGCCAGAGTCTGTGCCATGTGTCCTTCCTTATGATCTGGCCCTTTCGGGTGTCTGTGCGCGAAGGCCGGAGGGATTCGCGCGGGTGATGCCGGAGAAATTTTCAGTGCGGGAGGCCGCACGGGGCGCACCTCCCGGATATATCAGCACTGGCGTTCGTCGTGCAGCTTTGCGTCGAGGCGGTTGAGCGCGTCCACATAGGCGCGGGCGCTGGCCACGATGACATCGGGGTCGGAACCGCGTCCGGAGGAGGAAACGGCGCCGTCCGTAATGCGTACGGTAACTTCGCCCTGTGCGTCGGTGCCGCCGGTAATGGCGTTGACGACATAGCGTTCGAGATGGGGTTCCACATCAAGGGCCGAGGCGATGACGTTGAAGGCCGCGTCCACGGGGCCGACGCCGAAGCCTGCCTGACGCAGCACCTTTTCGCCGTCCTGAAGAACGACGGCGGCCATGGCGGGCATGGAGGGAGTGGAACTCTGGACGCTGATGCCGAGCAGCTTGTAACGATCCGGCTGGCGATAGACTTCGCCCATGATCAGGGCTTCGATATCTTCGTCATGGATGACCTTTTTCTTGTCGGCCAGAGCCTTGATGGCATTGAAGACCTTTTCGAACTGTTCTTCATCAAGATTTGCGTAGCCGAGGGCTTCGAGCTTGTTGCGCACGGCGTTGCGCCCGGAGTGTTTGCCGATAACCAGGTCCGTGCTGGTGCGTCCGATGGACTGGGGCGTCATGATTTCGTAGGTTTCGCGGTTCTTGAGCATGCCGTCCTGATGAATGCCGGACTCGTGAGCAAAGGCATTGCCGCCGACAATGGCCTTGTTTGCCGGAATGGGCTGGCCGATGATCATGGAAAGCATACGGCAGGAGGGGAAGAGCTGTTCGGTACGGATGGCTGTACTCAGGCCGAAGACATCCTGACGCACGCGCAGGGCCATGACTACTTCTTCCAGCGAGGTATTGCCCGCGCGTTCGCCTATGCCGCACAGCGTCACTTCCACCTGCCGCGCTCCCGCTTCGACGGCGGCCAGACTGTTGGCCACGCTGAGACCGAGATCATCATGGCAGTGGACGCTGAATATGGCCTTGTCCGCATTGGGGGTATGTTCGATGACATAGCGGATCAGCCGGGAATATTCGCTGGGAATGGCATAGCCGACGGTATCGGGAAGGTTGATGGTGGTCGCGCCGGCCTTGATGACTTCCGTCACGACGCGCACGAGGAAATCCGGATCGGAGCGGGAGGCGTCTTCAGCGGAAAATTCCACGTTCGTCGTATAGGATGCGGCGCGCTTTACGCCGGCCACGGCCATTTCCACAACCTGATCCGGGCTTTTGCGCAGCTTGTATTCCATATGGATGGGCGAGGTGGCAAGGAAGGTGTGAATACGCGGTTGGGCCGCGTTACGAACGGCTTCCCAGGCGCGGTCGATATCTCCGGGAGTGCAGCGGGCCAGTCCTGCAACTTCGGCATCCTTTACCAGTCCGGCAATGGCCTGAACGGACTCGAAGTCCCCCTGACTGGAGGCAGGGAAACCGGCTTCGATGCAGTCCACGCCCAGCACTTCCAGCTGGTGGGCGAGACGAAGTTTTTCCTGAAGATTCATGGTTGCGCCGGGGCTTTGTTCCCCGTCGCGCAGTGTGGTGTCGAAGATGCGGACGCGATCGCTCATGTTGTGACCTCAAAATGAGAGTGTTTCAAGCCGGAGTGCCATATTGTGCGCCGGCTGTCCACGGGGAGTTGAATGAAAAAATCGGAACGGCCTTCTGTAAGGAACCGTTCCGACCCTGTGCCGAAGAAATGCCGGGGTTCCTCAACCGTTCTGCTGCGTCAGGTGATGCAGTATCTGCCTGTTGCGCCGGGGCAGCAGCAGGAAGGTATAAATCAGACCGGACAGAATATAGCCGAGGCAGGCGATGAAGGTCCACAGCCTGGGCATGGAGAACAGCAGCACGAAAATCATCAGTGCGGAAACCAGCGTACTGAAGGGGTGTGCTTTGACAAACCCGTATTCCTTGAAGGAAAAATAACGCACACGGCTGACCATGAGCAGGGGAACGACAAAGGAAAGCAGCAGCGCCATATGGGGGACTGCGCCGAGCAGAAAGTCCGGCAGGTAGGGCATGAAGAGAACAAAGGTTGCAAAAGTGCAGCCTCCCGCCGGAATGGGCAGGCCGATGAAGAAACGCTTTGAAGTTGTGGTTACGCAGACATTGAAGCGGGCCAGGCGCAGCGCACCGCAGGCGGCAAAGAGAAAGGCCGCCGCAAGACCGAGTCTGCCGAAGCTCTGGAGCTGCCAGGTCCAGGCAAGGACACCCGGAGCCACGCCGAAAGCTATGGCGTCGGAAAGGGAATCGTATTCCACGCCGAACTGGCTGGCCGATCCGGTGAGTCGGGCTACCTTGCCGTCCAGACCGTCCATAAGCGCGCTGAACAGAATAGCCCAGGCAGCATTGTCGAAATCGCCCGCAATGGACAGGGTGATGCTCAGGAAGCCGGCAAAGAGGCTGGCTGTGGTGAACAGATTGGGCAGAATATATACCCCGCGCGGAACGGGTTTGTTGGGATCGCGCATACCTTACTCCCCGCTGTCGGATCCTGCGGCAGTTTGCGGAACGGCTCTGCGGGCAAGAACGCTCTGCCCGGCAAGCACGGTCTGGCCGATATGAACCGCGCTATCATAGCCTTCGGGCAGATAGAGGTCAACGCGGGAGCCGAAACGTATCATGCCGAAACGCTGTCCGCGGGCAAGCGTATCACCCTGTTCGGCGTGGGGTACGATGCGGCGTGCGACAAGTCCGGCGATCTGAACAAAGGTCCAGGGTCTGCCTTCGGTGTCCATAACCCGCCAGGTGCAACGTTCGTTGTGTTCGGAAGCCTTGTCGAAGGATGCGTTGATGAACTTGCCGGGATGATAGCGCACTTCGGTGACAGTGCCGTCTACGGGGCAGCGGTTCACATGGACGTTGAACACGTTCATGAATACGGAAATGCAGGTGCGTACTTCTCTGTCAAGGGGATCGGGGCGCTGCTCGATCTTGATGATCTTTCCGTCCGCCGGGCTGACGGCAAGGCCTTCGTCTTTCGGAACAACACGTTCCGGATCGCGGAAGAAATGCAGGGTGAACAGAAAGAAAATCAGCGCGACGACTGTGGCTATTCCCCAGTCAAGGGCGGCAAAGCACAGAGAGCAGAGTCCGAGCAGAACAAGCAGGGGAAAACCTTCGGGAGCAAGGGATATGGATGCGGGGCGCATGGGAATCTCCGTAACGGCTAAAGGGGATTGTGGCGGGCAATGGCTTCATCCAGCGCGGCGGAAGCTGCTTCCGGCATAGGAAAACCCGTCCACAGGGTGAACTGTGCGCCTGCCTGGGCAAGGAACATGTCGCGGCCGTTTATCGCCGTCCAGCCGGCTGCTGCTGCGGCGTCCAGGAAGGGTGTGCGGAAATAGACCAGATCATAAGCCAGGGCCGTCTGCCGGTCAGGACGGGGAAAATGTTCCAGCGGAGATTTGCCGTCCAGCCCTGCGGGCGTGGTATTGACGATGAGATCGGCGGGGCAGTCATGCCGGGAATCCCACGGAAGAACGCGGATATCGGGCAGAGCCTTCTGGTGTGTTTTGTGTTCGTCTTCCATCGGGCGCACGGTGGCGATGAGTTCCCGTGCCTGTTCTTCGCGGCGGGCGCAGATCAGAATTTCCCGCACGCCGGGAAGCTGGTAGAGTCCGCCGAGTACGGCGCGGGCCGCGCCTCCCGCTCCGAGAACCAGAACGCGGGACAGGGCGGAATATTGCCAGAGCGGAAAGAGGAATCCTTCCACATCGGTGTTGTGGCCGACCAGTTCCGGGCCGTCCCAGTACAGGGTGTTGACCGCGCCCACGGAGGCGGCCAGCGGGGTGATGCGGTCAAGCAGGGGGACGATTGCGATTTTGTGCGGAATAGTCACGCAGCAGCCCGCTATGGGCAGAGTGCGCACGGCCTGAACAAAGTCCTTCAGACGTTCGGGGAGAATATGCCAGGCCATGAGGACGGAAGGAATCCCCCAGGTCTGAAAGGCGGTATTGTGCAGCAGCGGGCTGAGGCTGTGGGCGACGGGATCGCCGATCACGCCGTACAGTTTGTGCGGAAGAAACATGAATGCCTCGCGTGATTGAGTTTGCGCAGCCACATTAAACAAAAAAACGCGGGGCTGCAATCGGCAGAGTCGGGACAGAGTCTTCTTGAGTATATTCCCGGCTGTATTTCCGGGATGGACTTCGGACTGAAATTCTTCAGTTCTTTCCAGATGATGCGCTTTAGGACTGATTGCCGGAGGAGCGGAGCCGGCGCAGAAAGGGAATCTTCCCGGAGCAACCTCACAGTCCACGCCTGAGGCAGTATGCCTAACCGCGGACGGAAACGGCCCGCTTCCGGTTGCGGGAAGGTAAGGCTTTCCGCTGAAATGCCCCTGATCCTGTGGCCGGGCAGACGGATGGAACTGATGACGCTGCGCAGGGCGCAGACTTTCGGCGCGGGAGACGTGTTCCGGGGCACAATCTTCATGGCTGTGCAGACTCGGAAAAATAGAGAAGGAGTGGGGAAAATTCGTGTATGAATCGTCCCGTGAGGGTTATGTTTGCCAATGCCTACGCTTTCCTTCCGGAATAGGTAAAATATGAAGCGCGCCGCTCTGGCCGGGGAAGATTCCGTGCCGGAAGAAATCCGGGGCAGGAGGGACGCGCTGTTGTTTATCGTGATATATCAGGTCAGACCTTGTGCGGAGAGTCCTGTCCGTATCCTGACAAATCCGGGAGCAGCCGGGGTCAGGTTCGTAGATAAAGGCCTTTCCCGGACTGGTCAGGAGGGAGAGATTACTGATCGAGACGGAGGTCTTCCATGAAGTCCGTAAGCTGCATCAGCAGTTTTTTGGCCACGTCGGGATGCTCCCTGATGACGTTATGGAGCTGGAAGGGGTCGGCGCGGCGGTCGTACAGAGCGTCCTGACTGGGAACTTCCGTGGTGCTTGTGGGGGTACAGGTCCACTGATCCGCACCGTCGAGACTGGCCGATTCCTTATAATGTTTGGCGGCGTCGAATTCTTCCTTCGATTTGTTGCCTCCGGCCCAGGTTCTGCCTGTGATGTTTTCATTTTTGTTGGTGGCCTTGATGTGGCTGGCGTCGATGTTTGCCGCGTAGAACTCCCGGGACATGTTGGTCTGTTCGGTATTCTTCATCCAGTGGATGTAACTCCAGTCATCGTTGAACAGCGCCCAGGAATATTGATAATAACCGGCAATGGCGAAGTCGCGCACCTTGTCGACCTCTCCACGGACGAGAGGCAGCAGGCTCTTGCCCTGCATGTCCGGATGTACGCCTATGCCCAGCCAGTCGCAGATGGTGGGGGCCACGTCGCAGGACTGTACAAAAGCCTTGATTCTCTGGCCGGCCTTGACGCCGGGAGCGCGGAGAATCATGGGAATGTGGGAGAGTTCTTCATAAGGCCAGGGGCGGCACTTGCGCATGATTCCGTGGCCGTGTTCTCCGTTGCCCATGGGTTCGCCGTGGTCGGAAACCATGAGGAAGAGCGTGTTTTCCTCAAAGCCGAGCCGGCGCACGGCATCCAGCAGAACGCCCAGATACTTGTCGCAAAGCGTGACCAGTTCGGCATACAGCATACGGACATGGTGCAGCTGTTCCTCGGTGTAAATGCCTTCCACCGGAGTACCGTTGGGGAGGAACTCGTCCTTTCCGGCATAGTCGGGATCGTAGGGACACTTCATGTCCGGGCAGTAATTGCCGTTTTCGTCGTACTTGTAGACTGAAGGCGGATCCCAGGGTTCGTGCGGATCGAAGGAGTCGATCCACAGGAAGAACTGTTTGTTGCGATCCACCTGTTCCAGATATTCAATGGCCTTTGCCACGGTGCGGGCCACATAGCGATCCTTTTCGCCCTTCCAGTACTGACGCTGCTTCAGATAGTTGGTCATTTCATGGAGGGTGACGGCTGCGGCTTTTTCTCCGTATTTTGCGGCATAGGCGTTAAAGCTGCTTTCTTCGATGAAGTCTTTGGGGTCGTAATGGATGAGCGGATCGTTTTCGAAGAAGTAGTCGTCCCCTTCGTGGCCGTGGCTGAACCATACCTTATCAAAACCGCGGGTATAGCCGAACTTCGGCAGGCGGTACATGGGGCAGTCGAAAATCAGGGCCGTATCAATGGGGCGGCCCCAGCACAGATCGGCAATGGTTGTATCCGCCTTGTCCAGACCCACCCAGCCGGAATAGGGCAGGGTATAGCGTCCTGTGTGCATGGCGCGGCGGCAGGGCACCGTGGGCAGGCCTTCGGTATAGGCATTTTCAAACAAGACGCCTTCTCTGGCCAGACGATCCATATTGGGGGTTTTTATCCAGTCGTTGCCGTAACAGCCCACATAGTTGAATTGCAGGCTGTCGAACATGATGACAATGGCGTTATTGGGCATAACTGACTCCTTTTATGCGGGTTTGCGGGAATTCCGTCCGCTTTCCGCCGTGCGGAGAGGTGGGCGGGACGCCGGTTTTCAGGGATGCAAAAGGCCTTCCGGGGCGTTTCAGCGTTGAAACGCTCAGGCGGAGCAGGGGCGCCATAGGCCGGGGCTTTCGGAAGTTTCAGCGTGTCCGGGGAATGTTCAGCGGCATCTTGAGGGACATCGTGTCCCTGTCTGAAACTTCATGGAAGCGCGGCCGTGTCGCCGATGGTATGTGATACAGAAGTCTGGAGAGCCGTCCTGACAGGCTCATGACGATGAAAACAGGGACTCATCTCCTTCAGAACGGTCGAAGTGTCGGGAAAGGGGAGATGTTTCAAGGAGGTGGAGAAGCGCCGGGGGAACCTCTCTTCCCCCGGCTTCTCCTCCTTTCGGCAGGAGAACCCGAGCCTGTCCGGTTCGGCTTCGGGCGGGAATATCCCTACTTCCCTGTCTCTTCCATTTCACTGTACTTGTTCACCAGAGCCTGAGCCTTCTGATACAGAGCTTCTGGGTCGGCCACCTTGGGCTGACTGCCCAGTTCTTCAAACCAGCCGGCCTTGAGGACGGGCATGAGCTGTTCAAAGCACTTGGCGCGTTCCTCGTCGGACATGGTGATGAATTCATGGCCTTCCTTCTTCATGGCTTCGATATCTTCGGCCGTGCCTTCCATAATGGCGTCCGCCATGGCCAGGCTCATGACTTCGCCCGTGGTTTCCTCAAAGACCTTCTGTACTTCGGGGGGAAGACTGTCCCAGGTGGCCTGATTCATGGCCATCCACTGCGAACCGGAGACGCTGTTGATCAGCGTGGTGTATTTTGTGGCTTCATTGAGCTTGAAGGAACGGAAGACGGGAATGGGATAGATCGCGCCTTCGGCCATGTTGCGGGAAAGAGCCATGTACATTTCGGAACCGGGCTGGGAAATGGGATCCGCTCCGAGACCCTTGGCGATGAGCATGGAGTCCTTGCCGGGGCCGACGAGACGCATCCCCTTGATGTCGGCCAGCGTTTCCACGCGCTTGCTCTTGGTGTGAATTTCCACAGGGGCGGCAATGTGCAGGCCGAGAACCTTCATCCCCTTGAATTCGTCCTGAATCTCCGGCGTGGTCTGGTACAGTTCCCAGTAGGCGCGGGTGGTTGCCTTGACCGTGGAGCCGGGCATGAGCTTGGCCATGACGGCGTTCAGCGGCATACGGCCGGGGTTGCGCGTGGTCTGGTGGTCGCCGATATCCACCTGTCCCTTGATCACCGCGTCGAGCAGTTCGCCGTCGGGACAGATGGTGTTGGGATTGTAAAATGTGATGATGACTCTGCCGTTTGTGCGCTTCTTTATTTCCTCAATCCAGGGTTTCCACACCTTCTGAACTATGGGATGTCTGTCCATGTACTGGGTCTGCATCTTGAGCCGTATGGGGCGTTGGGATGCGGCCTGTGCCGGGTCGGCGCAAAAGGCACATAAGGTTGTGGCGGCGGCGATCAGGGCAAACAGCTTTTTCATGGTATTCTCCTTTCGGTATGATTGAGGCCTGGTAACTGGTTCCGATATTGCCGAGGCGTAAGAAGCTGAAGGCGAAAGTCCGGGAGTACGCTCTCAGTTCCGACGCGCTAAATCACCATGTCCGGCAGGAAGAGCGCGAGCTGGGGGAATATGGCCAGCAGGACGATAAGCGCCAGCATGCACAGTACGAAGATGATGACGTATTTGAAGATGGAGGCCATGGGCGCGCCGTCCGGCATGCCTGCCAGAGCAAAGACCACCAGACCCATGGGCGGGGTAATCTGGCCCATTTCCATGAGGATGACGGTCACCACGCCGAACCATACCGGGTCGAAGCCCAGAGCCTCGACGGTGGGGAAGATGGCGGGCAGGGTGAGCAGAATCATGGGCACCACGTTCAGCATACAGCCAAGAACCACATAGAGAAGAACGATCAGGGCAAAAATAAGCCATTTGTTGGTGGTGATGCCGAGGATGAAGTCCGCCAGAAGGAAGGGGAGTTCCGTTGCCGCAAGGAAATAGCCCAGCAGGTTGACGCCGATGAGGATCAGCATGAGCTTTGTGGTCATGGAGACGGCACTGATTACTGCGGAGCGGAAGCCCTTGAGCGACAGTCTGCGGGAGAGGAAGGAATAGGCCAGAGTACCGGCCGCGCCTATGGCGCCGGCTTCCGTGGGGCTGAAGAATCCGGCCAGCATGCCGCCCATGACGAAGACCACCAGCCCGATCATGGGCAGAACGCCGCTGAGGGAGGCCAGCTTTTCATGCATGGGGTAGCGCGGGCCGCGAGGAGCCATGTCCGGATGCAGACGGGCCACGATATAGATGCTGAAGCAGAAGAGCAGAGCCAGCAGCAGACCGGGAACGATGCCTGCCATGAACAGCTTGCCCAGAGAGGCTTCCGTCACAATAGCGTACATGATGAAGCCGACGCTCGGGGGAATGAGAATGCCCAGCGTTCCGCCGGAGGCGAGGGCGGCACAGGCGAAACCGGCGTTGTATCCCCTGCTCTTCATTTCCGGCAGGGCCACGGAAGACATGGTCATGGCCGTGGCCAGCGAATCGCCGCATATTGCCGCAAAGCCCGTACATCCGGCTACGCTGGCAATGGCCATGCCGCCGGGATAGCAGCCGAACCATTTTGAGGCGGCGTCGAAGAGGCCCTTGCTGATATTGGAATACAGGGCCAGTTCGCCCATGAAGATGAACAGGGGAATGACCGACATGGTATAGGACATGGCGGTATGCGGCGCGCTCATGCCCAGCATGTGCAGCGGCATGAGATGATCTTCCTCAATGAGCATGAGTCCCAGGGTGCCTACGGCGGCCATGGCGTATCCTATGGGCATGCGACCGATAAGCAGCAGCATGAGCAGCAGGAAACCGCAGGATCCGGCAAGCAGATAATCCCAGGCAATGGTGGTGTCTTCCAGCAGCCAGGGCAGGGCGCAGAGCAGGAAGGATGCCGCGACGGCGATTCCGAGGGCCAGAAGGTTCCGGTTTTCCAGACAGTCTATGACGGCTCTGCCCAGGCTGTCGATCAGCGCCAGACACATCAGAGCCATGCCGAGCGTAGCGATGAAGAAGAAGGGCCAGTGAGGAATGGCCAGCACTTCCGTGAACTGCTTTGTCTCGAAGCGTTCAAAGCTGATGACGCCGACTTCATAGGTCAGTACCAGCACGAGAATGAGGCAGACCGTCCAGTGAAAGACCATGAGTCCGCGCTGCACGGGCTTGGGGAAATGGGGAAAGAAGAGATCCATTTCAATGTGACGCTGCTTGAGCTGCGGTTCGGCAAGGCTCAAAAAGACCAGCATGAGCATGAAGAGTTCTTCCAGCTCGACGGTTCCGGGCAGAGACCAGGGCGTGAGCGAGCGCAGGATGACATCGAGCGTCACGGGCACGATCATGCCGAGCAGGCAGATCATGGCCAGAAAAAAGGTCTTGTCCACCAGAAAAGAGGTAAGGCGTTGATATTTCGTCCAGAGGGGATATTGCGGCATGTCTGGCTCCTTGTTCCTGCGACTTTTCAGCTGCAGGAGAAAGTCGGAAGAGGCATTGCGGGACGGGAGAAACCAGGGACGAAGGGGAGAATCCTTCACATGATGGCGGGGGCTGTCCTCCTTTCAGTTGTCGGTTGTCAGTGAGGCTCCTCCGGGGACGGCTTCAGGCCGGTGTTCTACGGCAAGGGAAGCCCCTCCCCAGCTTTCTCTGACGAACAGGGCGAACAGCAGCCCGAGCGCGACGTTGGCCGTCAGAAAGAGCATGGGGACGAGATAGGGGGAATGTTCCGGGCCGAATCCGATCAGCGAGCCGAAAATACTCTGCTGTACCGCAGACCATACGGGGTAGAGCAGGTTGGAGCAACCTATGGCCGTACCTACGCGGGTGGGGAAATTTTCCCGCAGGATGGTCACATACAGAATGCCGCCGGAGGAGGCCGCGAAGGCCCATATCATGCACAGGGAAATGAGAAGCCATTGCGGCAGGGAGCCTGTAGTCAGGGTAATTGCGCCGAAACTGAGCAGGCAGACGCTTCCCGCCATGATGAGCAGTGTTCTGCGGCCTTTGAAGATCACATCGGACAACCATCCGATGATCGGCCCGGCCGCAAGCTGAGTCAGAGCGGCGCAGAACAGCACATAGGACGCGCTCATTACTGAAAATCCGGCGCAGTCCACAAGATAGGGCACCCACCACAGCGCGCTCATGGTGAAGAAGGTTCCGATGGTGAGCATCCCCCACATGCTGACCAGCCAGAAACGCGAACTGCTGAGAATGGCGGCAAGATCGTCATATATGGAACGCAGGGAGGGACGGGGACGTTCCTCGCGCTGGAGCGGCGCGCGGGAGGGAATGCCGAAAAGAATGGGCAGAAGCATGACCAGCGTCAGCACGGCGAAAAGCTGAAGACTGAGCGTCCAGCCCAGACCGTCGCGCAGCAGAGCCAGAACCGGCCCTGAAAGCACAATGCCGACTGCGCCGCTTGCGGTCATGATCCCGGCGGCCCGGGCGTAGCTTTCCGGAGAATACCACTGGGCAAGCAGCGCGTAGCCGGGAACGGCTACGGCAATGCCTATGCCCATGCAGAAGCGCGATCCGAGGCTCAGAGGCAGAATATCGGTGCAGGTGAACAGAAACGCGGAAACGCCGGTGAGCAGGGTAAGAACCGCCAACGTGCGCTTTGCGCCGATATGGTCGGCCAGAATGCCGGACGGAAGCTGCATGAGGCCATAAGCAAACAGCGTCAGACCGCTGATAAGCCCCAGAGAGGCCTGCGAGAAATGAAAATCCCGCATGATGTCCATGGACAGCACGGCCAGACTGGTGCGGTGGAACATGCTTAGAATATAGATGCCGCAGCACACAAGCAGCACGAGAAGGCATTTTTTCATGGGCTGTTCCCCTCAGATCTGGAGGAATCCCGCCCTCCGTCCCTCCCGCAAGGAAGGGGCGAAGAGGCGGAGGCATTCGGGCTCGCAGGAGGCTGCGGCCGGAGGACATTTCAGACTTCTTTCAAATCGCTTATACAGGTGCGCAGCTTGTTCAGCAGTCTGCGGGCGACGTCGGGGTGATTTGCAATGACGTTATTGAGCTGGAAGGGATCGTTCTTGCGGTCGTACAGCTCGTCGCTTTCCGGCACTTCGGCCACGCTGCCGGGAGTGCAGGTCCACTGTGATTCGCCGTCCAGCGTGGCGGCATCCTTGTATTTTTCCTGTGCCGCATTGCCGCCGAGGGCGCTGCCGCCGGCTTCCTTCTGTTTGTTTTCCATGTCGGCATAGGCCTTCACGATACCGTCGAACATACCCTTGCCGCCCACGGCGTGCAGATGGGAGGAATCCACGCTCGCAGCATAGAAATCCTTGCCCATGCGATCCGCACCTTCTGTCTTGAGCCAGTGGATATAGCTCCATTCTTCCGTGTAGATCGCCCAGGAATACCCGTGATAACCGGCAATGCAGAATTCGTGTACCCTGTCTGTCTCGCCGCGCAGGACGGGCAGGAGGGATTTGCCCTGCATGTCCGGATGCACGCCTATGCCCAGCCAGTCGCAGACCGTGGGGGCGACGTCCACGCTCTGGACGAAGGCCCTGATTCTCTGACCGGCGGCAATGCCCGGGCCGCGCACGATGAAGGGGATATGGGCCAGTTCCTCATAAGGCCAGGGGCGGGTCTTGCGCATGATGCCGTGACCATGTTCCCCGTTGCCCATGGGTTCGCCGTGGTCGGCCACCATGATGACGAGGGTGTCCTCTTCCAGACCGAGCCGGCGCACGGCATCCAGAAAGATGCCGAACTGCTTGTCGCACAGGGTGATCAGTTCGGCGTAGAGCATACGCACATGGTGAAGCTGCGCCTCGGTGAACACGCCGTCCACCGGCGTGGAGAAGGGCAGAAACACGTCCTTGCCCTCATAATCGGGATCATAGGGGCACTTCATGTCCGGATCGTACACTGAAGGCGGATCCCAGGGTTCGTGCGGATCAAAGCTGTCCACCCACAGGAAGAACTGTTTGTTGCGATCCACCTGCTCCAGATACTGTACCGCCTTTTTAAAGGTGCGGGTGACGTAGCGATCTTCCTCGCCGCGCCAGTACTGACGCTGACGCAGATAGTTGGTTATTTCGTGCAGTGTGTACTGGGCCGCCTTTTCATTGGTTTTGGCAACGTAGGCGTCATAACTTTCCTGATCGACATAATCCATGGGGTCGTAATGGATCAGCGGATCGTTTTCATAGAAGTAATCGTCCGCCTCATGACCGTGCGTGAACCATACCTTGTCGAAGCCCCGGGTATACCCGAACTTGGGCAGACGATACATGGGGCAGTCGAAAATGAGCGCGGTGTCTATGGGGCGTCCCCAGCACAGATCGGCAATGGTGGTATCTTCCCTGGAAAGAGCAACCCAGCCGGAACTCGGCAGGGTGAAGCGGCCCGTGTGCATGGCATGGCGGCAGGGCACCGTGGGCAGGCCTTCGGTATAGGCATTTTCAAAAACAGCCCCTTCCCGGGCGAAACGATCCATATTCGGCGTTTTTATCCAGTCGTTTCCATAGCATCCGATATAATTATATTGCAGGCTGTCGAACATGACCACAATGGCATTGCGTCCCATGACATACTCCTTGTGAAAGCGATGATCCGCCGTGCTGTGCGGAACTGCCGTTTGAGAAGCAAGGAACATGCCAATAATATAATCTCGGTATACTATATGAAAAATCAATATATTATAAATAATTCCCCGGAGAGGCTTCCGTGAGAGTCTGTCTTTATGCAGGAAAAAATTCCGAAAATCAGACAAAATTTGAAAAAAAAGACAGATCGCGTTATGAGCATTCATGCCCTTTTGCAGAAAAACAGTGTGTTTTACGGCATGCTGCTCCATGCTGCGGGACAGTATGCCGCCATAGCGTCGGAGGCCGTGTCGGGAATATCTTTTTTTATTCGGGGGAGCATACCGCTGCGCCGTAGCGGGTACGAGACGCGAAAAACAGCCGTCTGAAGCCTCAAGCCCTGCGGAATGAGGTTGTCTGAAGCCGCTGAGCCGGCTGAAGGGAAGAGGAGAGAATCCCGGCGGAGGAATTTTGCGGGCCTGCCGGAGATATTTTTCAGATGTTCAGGAGGAGCCATGCGGGGAATATCCGGGATAGGGCCTTGTGCTGCGGCCTGTGCGCTGGTACTGCGCCATGCCGGCATGGCCTGCGGGACAGGGGAACTTGCGCTGCTTACCGGGCTGACCCGGAAGGAGACGGTGGAAGCCGTGCGCATGCTGGAGGAAATAGGGCTTGCGCGCCGGGAAGCGGGAGTTTGTACGCTGCTGCCGGGTACGGAACATGCGGACGCGGGTCTGCTGACCATTTTGAAGCGCGATTCGTCCATGAGGGAGAGCTGCGCTTCGCTGCTCTGTCTTTATCTGGAAGGAAATCTTGTCGAATTTTTCGATCGGGCGCTGGAACTGCTTGAGACCTGCGGGGAAGCGGGGAAGAGTCGGGAGCTTTTCTGTTCCTATGAGTTTTTTGCCGGGCTGATCATGAAAATCCGTCTGCGCGGCAGAGATCGGGAGTTCAGCTTTCAGTTCATCGAAAAATGCATGAAACTCCAGAAAATCAGTTTCAGGTTTCCGTATGTGTCCAAATTTCAGGTACTCGTTTTCTATAAAATCCGGGGCGTGGCCTTTGTCGTCGGGGATATACGCAGCATAGGATATATTGATATTCAGATAGGGACGCTGAACATTACGCTGAAGGGCAGTTACGAAACGCTGTATTACCGGAGGATGGAAAAGGGCTACAAGACGATCCTTTCCATAGGAGACAGGGATATCATTCTGCGCAGTGCGGAAAAAATTCTGCTGTATTATATTATTGAATCCCGCTTTGCGGAGGCTCTGGCCTTTTTTCATTCCGTGGTCTTCTGCGAAGACGAGGATATTTCCTTTTATATCAATACTTCAATATTCATATACGCTGCCTCGAGTGCCACATATCTTGGGAATTTTCTTCTTGCCGAACAGATACTGGAACTCGGCATTGACAAGATCCGGACGCTCAGAAAAGGCAGACTCACCTATGATGAGGCGAGCGGCATCAACACCATGCGGGCAATGACGGCCTTTCTGCTGATCTGGCAGAACCGCCACAGGGAGGCATTGCGGATTATCAGAGATATCCTTACCGCTCCGCATTCCGGCGGCGAAACCTATGCCAGTCTTTGGGCGTCGCGCGCTCTGGCCTTCTGTTATTATCGGGAAGGGAACCCGGAAGGTTCATGGCAGAGTTTCCGGGAATGGATGACCTGTCCGGAAAGTACAAATCAGGTTCACTCCAATTATTTCATAGCCACGTTCGTGCTTGATCTGCTGTATTCCTATCATGCAGAAGGGCGGGCCTTTCCGGCGGGCTGGAGTTTTGCACGAGAGCTGGAGTTTGCCGAATCCTCCCCCTTTCTCATTTTAAAGGCCAACGCGCTGCGCATTTCCGGGCAGATGCTGGAAGAAGTCCGTGGACCGGGTTGTCCGGAAGCCGGAGAAAAATTGCGGCGTTCTCTGGAAGTTTTTCGCAGCATCAATGCCCCGGTGGATATGGCAAAGACGCTGATCGCGCTTGCGCAGTTTCATCAGAACGCGGGTGCCTTTGCTGATGCGGCGCAGGCGGCGTTGCGCGCAAGGCGGATATGCCGTGCCTATTCCCCTTCGTTTTTCCCTGAAGAACTTGTTCCGCTTGCAGAACAGGCTCCCGCGTACGGGGAATGGGAGCAGGGGGCCGTTCCGGATCTCCGCATAAATTTCCTGCGCGCCCTGAAAACAAACATGCTGACGGATATTGAAGAGAATGCTTTTTCCTCCATGCTGGGGGCCTTGCTGGGCGCTCTGGGCATGATGTCCGGCTGTGTGCTGCGTCACAGGAACGGAAAGTTTGAACGCCAGGCGTCCAAAAACTTTGGAAAGGACGGGGAAGAAAGGGCTTTCCTGCTGGCGGCAGAATCCTGCGCCGCTTTTTCTTCGCTTTTTCGTGTGCTGGAAGAGGGGGAAATCAGCGTCATATACGCACAGGCGGCGATTGTGCTGCATGTACGGCTGGAAATTTATGGTCACTGGGTATTCTATGCGGAGGGGCCCATACTGCGGACAATCTTTTCTCTTCTGGCAGAAAGACAGGCCGGAGGGCTTGAGGATATCGTCGCGGCATGGCTCACCGTCAGTCGCAAAAAAGAACAGCGTCTTGAAGAGGCAACGCCTCCTCCGCCTGCCCGGCCGGCGGAAGAAGGCATGCAGATGGTGTTTGCGAGCGAGGCCATGCGCCGTATCGTCCGTCAGGCCGATACCGTGGCCTGTAAGGATACCGCCGTACTGCTGCTCGGGGAATCCGGCTGCGGCAAGGAAGTCATTGCCCAGCGGCTGCATGAAAAATCGGGACGCAAGGGGAATTTCGTCTGCGTCAACCTGTCCAATCTCCCTTACGATTTGTTTGAAAGCGAGTGTTTCGGGTATGAAAAGGGCAGTTTTACCGGCGCCCAGAGGCAGAAAATCGGCCTTTTTGAACTGGCCGACAACGGAACGCTGTTCATCGACGAAGTGGGGGACATGCCGCTGCCCATTCAGATCAAGCTGCTGCGCGTTCTTCAAAGCAAGAAGTTCATGCGCATAGGAGGAACAAAGAGCATTTATTCCAATTTCCGTCTTGTCTGCGCCACCAACCGGGATCTGCGTCGTTCCGTTGCGGAGGGGACGTTCCGCGAAGACCTGTATTACAGGATCAATGTCGTCACCATCAGAATTCCGCCCCTGCGTGAACGGCGTGAGGATATTGTCCGTCTGGCGCGGCATTTTCTGCGCTATTATGCGGAACATCACAATGTTGCGGTTCCCGAACTGACGGGAGAGGAACTGGAGCGCATCGCCTCCTGGTCATGGCCGGGAAATGTGCGCCAGCTCAAGAATTATATGGAGCGATTCTGTATCCTGAAAGACGGGGTGCTTGAAGAACTCGGCGGCACAGCAGGGGGAGCCGAGTCTCCGGCGGCAGGGCAGGATTCTCCTGTGCAGGGACTGCTGACGGGAACCCCCAGCCTGAAAGAACTGGAAGACGCCTATTTTGAAAGCATATACCGGAAGACGGCAGGCGAAGTCGGAGGAGAAGGAGGAATCGCCGCCATTCTTGGTATCAGCCGTTCCACCGCCTATGCCTGGATTGACAGGCTGCGCCTCCGGGAACGTTATCACAGAGAGCTGCGGCGTAACGACGACGCGGGTTGATGTCCCGCCGACTTCCTGGCGGATCTGAAGTCTTTTCGGTGATGGACCGGCTTCACAGGCGGAGAGCTGGCCGAACGCCGCAGATCGGAGAAAAAAATACCCCCACGGGCGTGGGGAAGACTTTTTCGCCTTGCCGACGTTGCAGCCGATCCAGGAAACACCCCCACGGGCGTGGGGAAGACGCGCGGCGTGAAATTCCAATCTCTCCGCACATAGAAACACCCCCACGGGCGTGGGGAAGACACGCGGCGGCGAGGACTTTCTTTCCTTCCTCTAGAAACACCCCCACGGGCGTGGGGAAGACC
>DWXS01000073.1 GCA_019119045.1 Candidatus Mailhella merdavium
CTGGACTCTTTCCGGCCCCCATGGTGAGTGATGGAATAAAGGCATTTCTGCCTGGACCATTATAATTGAAAGAATAAAAGGCCATATTATCGTCATCTTTTTTCAGTGACTCCCAGCCCTTGCCTGGGAAATATGGTATCTTGCTCATTTTGGATCGGGAATAAATGCCAAAGCCGCGCAACTTCTTCATACGCTTTTCTATATGCGATTCTGATTTTGATTTTGGATTTGTATCAGTGCTTATCCTGAGCCTGTACCTGTCTTCAATGTCTGCAAAGAAAATTGACATACGTTCATCATAATTAAAAGTATTGTTTATCATCTCGCCATAATAAGTATGGAATACATTTTCGTGATGGCTATTATGTCCATAGCAATATTTTTTGTAAAAGTCAGCAAGAATGTGAATAATTTTATTAGTGGTATTATCTTTTTCAGGTGTGTCTGGATACCAGTATGAATTTAATCCAACTATATGCATAATATTACTTTTTTCAAGAATTACAATATGAAAATTATAATGTCTACCTTCATCATAACAAATGAAGTGGGCATGAGTATTAAATTTACTACTTACATCCCAATCAAAATATAAATCATCACTCTTTTTGTATCGCGTTATTTCTCCTGAAACACTATTTTCCCATTCCTGTTTTGCATTGGCAGGAGTGCTTTCGAACGGATATTCATAAACCTTAATCGGATAAGCAAGCGAATAGTCCTTACCATCTGGCGTGCGACTATCCCAGGTATAGGAGAATTTTTCCACCTGCGGTCGCATGAACTCCGGCACGGTCACGGACAGACGACCAAGCTTGTAAGTGCGAAGCGGTATATTGGCCAAAACGGACTCAGCGCAGCTCAGTCTTCCGAGCCCCACCGTGGCGGCCGCGACTGCCGTAACCCCAGCCTGTTTCAAAAAATCGCGTCTTCTCATGGGACTGCCCTTTACGATATCGAATGAAGTTTTGTTCTCAAAGCCAGTTGCCATACGCCTAACATCTTTGCCCCATTAACGCCATATTCAGGTATTGAAAACGCGATGTTATGTATGCGGCCGAAAAGGTATATCAATATTGTACATACAACAGGAAAGCTGATAAAAATATGGAGTAGTGAAATATTTATGGTATGCGCTATAATCATGCGTATCGTTTCAACTGACAAGGTCAGGAATATGGACGAGACAAGAAAACCTAAGCTGCCAATAAACAGATGCAATCTGTAACATATCAATAATGAAAGATAGACTATGATTTCAAGAAGAATACAGGCTATGACAAAATCCATGAAGTGATCTTCTTTGGGCAGGGCGAGTTGCCGTTATTCTGGATGCGCCTTGACCTCGTTTGTACAGTTTTTATCTGAAGTTTCCATAGAAAATATCGTCGGGAAGATACAGCTCAGTTCCTTTATTACTTTTCCCTATGCGTTGCAGCATAATTAATGAATCCGACATGAAGAAAATACCTGTTTCAATATATTTTATAAAATATTGTATGCAAACATTCATTTTCCGAAAAAAATAAGTACGAAGTCGAATAAAAGAACAGCTTGTGACAGTATATACAGGGCAAAAATATATATATTCTCCTCGGGAAAATGATGCGTTTAACAATTTCCCGAGAAAATACAGTATGAGCATACATATACTTGGAAATAATATATATGTGAAAAACGAGTTGAATATAGTTGAATTGCGTAATAGAAAGATAAGCAGTATTTCAACAATCCATGTTGCGAATACGGATGCAAGAAAAAATCGAAATCTTTGAATGAAAAATTCTAATATAAACGAGATTGTCCTTGCAAAAAGTATATATAATAAATTTATTCCTGCTATAATATATACCCATTCAAATATTGCATCCATGAAATGCTCCTGTCCATATAAGCCTGTTTGCCACAGGCTGGCGGTTCATACTCCGTATTTTCCGGATTCAGTCGAAAAGTGGTGTATGCCTGAATCGGCCCGGCAGCAGGCAGCATATAGATAATGCGGATATTGCAACAAAGGGCATAACATATTCTTTGGGAGCGTATCGTGCATGAAAAATTATGAAAAGCGGAACAATATGATGACCTATGTTTGTTGACGGCACGAGATACATTATATGGGTACGATGCCCGTTATAAAAAGCGGAGTCGGGTGGAGCAAGAGTATTCCGCGACGCCGGACAGCCGCTCGCTGCCTGTGGCCCGGCCACCCGCCGGCCACCCGCCGATCGGCCCGCAGATCCGTGCCCGGAGCAGGCGCTACCGGCATACTAGAGCCGCTTTCGGCGGAGCGGAAAGGGGTGCGGGCCGGAACATGGGATTCTGATGACAGATATCAGGCGCAGAACGCGCTGAAAAAAAAGGCCGACGCGTCATGCGTCGGCCCGGATACTGGGATTTTGGGGGAATTAGTTCTGTTTTGCCATTTCTTCCATCTTTTCCGCACGCTTGCCGGAATTGGGGTGCGAGGAGAGGAATCCGCCGCTGGAGCCGAGTTCGTCGAGCTTACGCAGCGAGGAAGCGGCCGCCGCGGTATTATAGTTGTTTTCCTTCAGGAAATTCATGGCGTAGGCGTCGGCTTCCAGTTCCTGACTCTGGGAGAACTGGGCGTTGAGGAATTCTTCCATCAGATCGCCGAGCATGGAATCGCTCAGAGCGTTGGCCTTGGAGTTCAGCGATCCGGCGGCCTGTCTGGCGGCAGCGGCGGTGTAGGCCAGACGCATGGCCTTGAGGGTATGCCCGAGGGCGACGTGCCCGATTTCATGCCCGAGTACGAAGCGCAGTTCGTCGTCGGTCATCAGGTCCATGAGGCCGGAATACACGCGGACGGAGCCGTCGGCGGAGGCGTTGGCGTTGATGTCGTCGGTAATGTAGACCTTGTAGTTCAGGGGCGTGCCGTTGACGCTGGTGTGATTGCCCATGATCTTTTTCAGGCGGACGGCATACTTGTTGTTTGCGGAAGCAACGGTGGCTTCAGCGTCGCCCTTTTCGCGCATCTGAACGCACATTGCCTTGAGTTCATCGTCGTTGACGCTGGCGGCGGCGTGCAGATTGACCGCAGCTTCCCCCAGATTGCTGAGGTTGACCTGATCCACGCAGCCGACGGGGGCAAGCAGCAGACATGCGCCTGCGAATGTCAGAATGAGCTTTTTCATGACTTCAGCCTTTTCCTTCTTGTGAGGTTGAACGAAAGCGGCAGAGAATACGGCGCAGAGGAGGCGTTTCGTCCGCAGCATTGCGGGAATCGCCGTCAGTCCGTCTACAGGCTTTGCCCTCGGGGAGGTACGGAAAAGAACTCCGGCGCGCCGGAGTAAAACTTGCCGAACCGCACCCCCTTTTCCGGAACAGCGTTTCCTGCCGGAAAAATTGCTATCCCACAAGAAAAGCGAAAGCAAGAGTCTTTTCCATGCCTTACCGCACAGGAAACAGAGCGGCCAGTCTTTCAGGCCTCGCATGTTCCGGAAGGCCCGATTCGGCCCTGTCCTCCTGTTTTTCGTTCCTCTCCGTCCTTCTTTGCCCCGATGCCCGTCATCCCGCAATTATCCCGCAGTCATCCCCCGGACGCTAGGGCAAAGGCTATGCCCAGGCCCGCAGCCATTCTACCGTTGTCCCGCAGTCATCCCCCCCCGCCCGACGGAGTTCGTCCTTCCGGAGACGGGCGGAGCCTCAGAGCCGCCGCCCCTCAACCTCGCCCCGTCCCGTCGGCAGGCCCAGGCTCCGTGGCCGTCTTCCTCCGTCATCCCCCGTGCCCCGTCCTTCTTTTCCTCCGTCTTTTCCTTCGTCGGCAGGCCCCGGATCCGCGGCTACGCCGCCGGTTCCGCCGGAACGGGCGCAGGGGAGATTCCGTCATGCCGTTCCGCCGTCTGCCCCTCGTCGGAGGCGAAGGCGGGCAGGAACAGACCTCCGTTCTGCCCGTTCTCTGGTCGCACACGCTCTGTTCTCCGGGCTGTCGGCCCTCCGTTCTGCCGACACGGGCCTTCATTTTGACCTGCGGGCCTGATTATGAGAAGCAGAAGCCGCGATTCAAATGTTCAGCGGAACCTTGCGAAGCTGCGCCGTTTTGCGGGCAATGCCGCCTTGCCGGAGCCGACTTTGCTGTTCCCGGGGAGTATGTCATGCCGGAACTGCCGGAAGTGGAAACTGTGGCGCGCACGCTTGCGCCCTGTCTTGAGGGAAGAAGCCTTGTGCGCATCGAGGTACTCAATCCCGGAACATGGCAGGGGCCGATTGCTGCCGAGAGCCTTTGCGAACGGGGGCCTCTGCCCTTTGCCGGAACGGGGAGGCGCGGCAAGCTGCTGCTTGTCTGCTTTGAGAAGGGAGCATGCCTGAAGCAGGGCGGACTTCCGACCTGTTCCGAAGCTCCGGAGCTTCCGGAGGAAGAGGCTGTGCCGCTGGGGCTGGCCTTTCATCTCAAGATGTCGGGCAGGCTGTTTGCCTATCCTGCGGGAAGCGCGCCGGAAAAGCATACGCGGCTTATTCTGCATCTTGACGACGGCGGCATGATCTTCTTTGACGACGCGCGCAAGTTCGGCTATGCGCGGGCCTTGACGCCTGCCGTGCTGCGCGGCTGGGACTTCTGGAACAAACTGGGGCCGGAGCCTTTCCGTCTGGACGACCGCGCCTTTGCGGCGCGTTTCAGGGGCAGGAAAAGTGTCATCAAGTCGTTGCTGCTGGATCAGTCCGTCATTGCCGGGATAGGTAATATTTATGCGGATGAAAGCTGTTTTCGCGCGGGCATACGGCCGGACGCCCCGGCCTCGTCGTTGAGCTTTGCCCGTCTGGCCCGCCTGCGCGCCGCGCTGGTGGAGGTGCTTGAGGAGTCCATCGAGGCCTGCGGCAGTTCCATCAAGGATTACCGCACGGCGCGCGGAGACGCCGGGGCCTTTCAGAACGCCTTCAGAGTCTACGGCAGAAGAGGGAAAAACTGCCTTGTGTGCGGAAGCGAACTGCGGACATGCAGGGTCGCCGGGCGGACGACCACCTTTTGCCCGACGTGCCAGAAGGGATGAGCTTTTGTCCGGCCTCTTCGCCGGGAACAGACTTCCGGCCTCAGGCGAAGCGGGATGTTGCCGTGCGGCCGGAGCGGGCGCGCGGTGCCGGCGGTGCAGCCGCCCGAGGGAGGCAGTGCCTTCGTCCGCAGGGCGCACAGGCCCGCAGGGCAGAGCAGGCTCCTGCGGAGGCAAGGCTGCGCTCCGGAACAGGGGGGCGATATCCTGCCCTCCGCATGACCGGCGTGAACACTGTGCGCGCAGCGCAGGGGCCGTCCGACGGACAGGTTCAGGAAGAGCAGGCCGCAAGGGGCTATTTTTCTTCGACTTGCCGTCCGCCTTGTCATAAGGACGGATGCGGGGTACTCTGCCTCTCGCCTTCGCGGGGGCTGTCCCGCTCACATGCAACATCATGCAACACGGAAAAAGACATGAAAAAAGTCATTACCCGTTTCGCTCCCAGTCCTACCGGACATCTGCATATAGGAGGCGGACGCACCGCCATTTTCTGCTGGCTTCTGGCCCGTCACTTCGGCGGGGAGTTCCGGCTGCGTATTGAAGATACGGACAGCGAGCGTTCGAAACAGGAATATACCGACTCCATTCTTGCGTCCATGAAGTGGCTCGGCCTGGACTGGGACGGCGATCTGACCTACCAGAGCAAGCGTCTCGACATATACAACGCCCATGTGGACAAGCTGCTTGAAACCGGGCACGCCTACTGGTGCGACTGTTCCCCGGAAGATGTGGAAGCCATGCGGGAAGTTGCCAGAGCCAAGGGGGAGAAGCCCCGCTACAACGGCCGCTGCCGGGAAAGGGGCCTCGGCCCGGGCAAGGGGCGGGTGGTGCGCCTGCGCGTTCCCGACGAGGGGCGCATTGTTTTCGACGACATGGTGAAGGGGCATATTGCCGTGGACGTGTCCGAACTGGACGACATGGTGCTGCGGCGTGCGGACGGTATGCCGACCTATAACATGGCCGTGGTTGTGGACGACCACGACATGGGCGTGACGCACGTTCTGCGCGGGGACGATCATGTTTCCAACACGCCCAAGCAGATTCTGCTGTATCAGGCTCTCGGCTTTGAGCTGCCCGTCTTCGGGCATGTGCCCATGATTCTGGGGCCGGACAAGCAGAAACTTTCCAAGCGGCACGGAGCGCGCGCCGTCATAGAATACGAGCAGGACGGCCTGCTGCCTCAGGCCCTGGTCAACTATCTGGTGCGCCTCGGCTGGTCGCACGGGGATCAGGAAATCTTTTCTCTGGACGAGCTGGTGCAGCTGTTTGACGGAACGAATCTGAACAGCGCGGCCGCCGCCTTCGATCCGGAAAAGCTGCAATGGCTCAACGCCCATTACCTGCGGGAAACTCCCGCCCCGAAGACGGCGGAAATGGTCGCCCCCTTTGTGGAAAAGCTCGGGGTGCGGATGGAGCCGGAAAGGCTGGAAACGCTGGTTCCTCTGTATCGCGAACGGGCGGCCAACCTTGTGGAGCTGGCTGCGGATCTCGCGCTGTATCAGCCCGGCGCGGACATCGTCTGCGAGGAAAAGGCGGCCAAGTCTCTGACGGACGAAGGCAGGACGCATCTTGCCGCCCTGCGCGATATCTTTGCCGCCCTGCCGGAATTTGACGAAGCCTCCCTTGAAGCGGCAATTCATGACTATGTGGAAAAGGGCGGGCTCAAGTTCAAGCAGGTCGGGCCGCCGCTGCGCGCCGCGCTGATCGGCCGGGCGGGCGGGCCTTCCGTGCATCTGACCCTGTGCGCGCTGGGCCGCGAGGAAAGCCTGCGCCGTCTGGACAGGGTGCTTGCCGGCACGAAGAACTGATCGCAGTCCTGCCCGGGAACGTTCTCGTTTCCGGGCAGAAGCCCGCATCCTGGCTTTCGTATCGGGGCAGGACGCCGTATCCGGGGACGGCATATCCGGAGGCGGCATATCCTGGCGGGCCGCCCGTGCCGGAAAGACGGTTTTTTCCGGGCAGACGGCCGCCCGATTCCGGAATTTTTTGCGGGCCTGCTGTCTGGACGGAAGCCCGTCCGGATCTTATCTTAGTATAAGCCGACGCAGTCGACACGTTTTTTTGCATCGACATCAATATTCGCCGCTGGAGCAGACATGCAGCTTTACAATACAAAGACGCGCAAAAAGGAAGAGTTCATTCCTTCTCATCCCGGGAAGGTGGGCATGTATGCCTGCGGTATTACCGCCTACGATCTTTCCCACATAGGACACGCCCGTTCCGCCGTCGTCTTCGACGTTCTGGCCCGCTATCTCCGGCACAAGGGGCTGGAGGTCACCTTTGTGCGCAACTTCACGGACGTGGACGATAAAATCATTGCCCGCGCCAACAGGGAAGGGCGGACAAGCGAGGAAATTGCCTCCACCTATATCGACGCCTTCCATGAAGACATGGATCGCCTGAATGTGAAGAGGGCGGATATCGAGCCTCGGGCCACGGCCTATATTCCGGAAATGATCGCGCTGACGCAAAAGCTGGTCGAGCAGGGGCACGCCTATGTGACGCCCTCGGGCGACGTGTATTTCCGGGTTCGTTCCTTCCCTCTCTACGGCAAACTTTCCGGGCGGGATGTGGACGATCTGCGTTCCGGCGCGCGCGTCGCTCCGGGCGAGGAAAAGGAAGATCCGCTGGATTTTGCGCTGTGGAAGGCGGCCAAACCCGGAGAGCCTTTCTGGGACAGCCCCTGGGGTAAGGGCCGCCCCGGCTGGCACATAGAATGTTCCGCCATGAGCGAGAAAAACCTTCCTCTGCCGCTGGACATTCACGGCGGCGGGCAGGATCTGATTTTTCCCCATCATGAAAACGAAATTGCCCAGAGCGAAGCCGCCCTCGGCAAGGAACTCGCCAATTACTGGGTGCATAACGGCTTTGTGCAGATAAATTCCGAAAAGATGTCGAAATCTTTGGGGAATTTTAAAACCATCCGGGATATTCTGGAACAGCGTCAGCCCGAAACGCTGCGTTTCTTCCTGCTGGGCAAGCATTACCGCAGCCCTGTGGACTTCAGCTTTGAGGGCATGGACGAGGCCGAGCGCGGTCTGCGGCGCGTCTACGAATGCTTTCTGGAAGCGGAGCTTGCGCGCGCCCGCAGCTCCTGGAAGCCCGGCGAGCTGCCGGAAGAGCTTGTCCGGGAATACGAAACGCTGAAGCAGGCCTTTCTGGATTCCATGGAAGACGATTGCAACACGGCAAGCGCAATCGGTCACATCTTTGCCTGCGTCCGGCTGATCAACCGCATTCTTGAAGACAAGAAGCTGCGCCAGCTTGAAGGCACGAAAAAGCTGCTGGACGACTTCGCCCTTTCAGCCGCCGCCTGGGCGGATATTCTCGGCGTGTTCGGCTCGGATCCGGAGACTTTTCTGCGCGAGCTGCGCAACGTGCGGGCCGCCCGCATGGGGCTGGACACGGCGCGGGTCGAGGAGCTTCTGGCGCAGCGGGCCGAGGCACGCAAACAGAAGGACTTTGCCCGCGCGGATGCGGCGCGTGACGCCATTCTTGCCCTGGGGGTGGAAGTGCGCGACACGCCCACCGGCCCCGTGTGGGATATTGCCTGAACCGGGAGTACATATTGAATTTCAGCCACGCTACGAACCTTGTTTGCAGTCTGCTGTGTTCGCTGGTGCTGCTTTTCAGTCCGCTGACGTCCGAAGCCGCTCTGTTCGGGGAATTCACGCTGAAGGACGAAATGGACATGGGGCGGGAATTCGACGCCCTTGTCCGCTCTTCCATGCCGCTGGTCGAGGACCCGGAAGTAAAGAACTACGTTCAGGGTATCGTCGACAGCATTGTGAAGACGCTGCCGCCCCAGCCATACGCCTTCAGGACGAGCGTGCTGCTGGAACCTTCGCTCAACGCCTTTGCCACGCCCGGAGGCTTTGTCTTTGTTCATACGGGTCTGATCCAGAATCTGGAACACGAGTCCGAGCTGGCGGGCGTGCTGGCGCATGAAATCGCCCATGTGACGCAACGGCACATTGCAAAGCGTATGGAGCGCGGGCAGGTCATTTCGCTGGCGACGCTGGCGGCCGCCATTGCAGGCCTTGCGGCCGGAGGGGGCGGTCAGAGCGGGGGCGCGGCCATGATTGCGGCCGGTGCGGCCGGAAGCGCGGCCATGCTCAATTACAGCCGGACGGACGAAAGCGACGCCGACCGTTTCGGTCTGCGCTACCTGACGGAAGCCGGATACGATCCTTCCGGTCTGAGCGGCGCGTTCCGGAAAATACAGGAACAGAGCTGGGGGCGCGCAGGCTCCATTCCCACCTATCTTTCCACGCACCCGGGCATTACGGAACGCCTGAGCATGCTGGAAGCGCACCAGAAGGGCCTGCCCGCCCGGAAGGTGAAGACGGACGACAGCCGTTTTCAGCGCGTCCGGACGCTGATCTGGGCCAGATACGGCGACATGCAGCATGCCGAGCAGGTGTTTCTGTCCATGAAGAGCAGCGATCCCCTGCGTTTTCTGGGGCTGGGCATACTGAACGCACGCAGAAATCGCGTGGCCGACGCGCAGAAGGCTTTTGACGAAGCCCTGCGCCTTGCCCCCCGTGACGAGCTTGTCCTGCGCGAGGCGGGAACCTTCCAGTATCTCATGGGGGATGCGGTTCAGGCCCGGAAACTGCTTGAAGCCGCGCTGAACATCGCCCCGGATGACTATATGGGCCTTTTTTTCTATGCCAGACTGCTTGACGATACCGGACAGGCAAAGCGGGCCGCGCAGATGTATGAGAAGGTGCTGACCTTTGTGCCGGAAGACGCCGAAGTCCACACCTATTACGGCCGTTCTCTCGGCAAGAACAATCAGCCCTTTGCCGGTTTTCTGCATCTTGCCTATGCGGCTCTGTACAGCAACGATGCGCGCCGGGTGGACGGCTGGCTGGAAAAGGCCCGGCCGCTTGCCCTGTCCGATGCGGAAAAAAAGCGGCTTGCCGATTTTGAAGAACAGTTGAACGCCCGCAAAAAACTCTGGAAGAAATAGGCGGGTGGAGGATAATCAGGATGGAGATACACGGAACCACCATAGTTGCCGTGCGCAATGAAAAGGGAGTGGTCATCGCCGGAGACGGTCAGGTGACCATGGGCGAACGCATGGTCATGAAGCACGGGGCGCGCAAGGTGCGCCGCCTGTACAAGGGGCAGGTGATTGCAGGCTTTGCCGGTGCGACGGCCGACGCCTTCACGCTCTTTGAACGCTTCGAGGCCAAGCTGGAAGAAAGCGGGGGAAATCTGGTGCGCGCCGCCGTGGAACTTGCCAAGGACTGGCGCAAGGACAAATACCTGCGTCAGCTTCAGGCCCTGCTTCTCGTGGCGGATATCGGCCATACTCTGGTTCTGACGGGAACAGGAGACGTCATCGAGCCGGACGACGGCGTTGCGGCCATAGGCTCCGGAGGCCCTTACGCTCTGGCGGCCGCCCGCGCGCTTGTGCGCAGAGGGGGCATGGAGCCGGAGGAAATCGCCCGGGAGGCCATGAGCATAGCTGCGGAGATATGCGTCTTCACCAACGATCATGTGACGCTGGAAAAATTGGAGATACCCGGAACCGTCAACGCCTGAGTTCTCCGGAGAGGCCATGAGCTATCAGGATAAGTTTTTGCAGTACATGCGGGAAAGGGGCATGAACGTCACCCGGCAGAGGCTGAAGATCGCGGATCTGTTCTTTGCCCTGCCCGGACATCATACCCTGGAGGAGCTTTATACCCTCATCCGACAGAGCGAACCGGGTATCGGTCAGACGACGGTATATCGCACGCTCAAACTGCTGTGCGAGGCCAATCTTGCGCTGGAACTGCAATTCGGCGACGGGATTGCAAGATTTGAGCCCGTGTCGGTCAACGCGCATCACGATCATCTGATTTGTCAACGCTGCGGGCACGCCGTGGAATTTCACAGCGACGCCATAGAAGCCCAGCAGGCGGAAATAGCGCGGGAATACGGCTTCAGGCTGCTGGGCCATGCCCATTACCTGTACGGTCTGTGCCCGGAATGTCGGAAAAAGGGATACCCGGAGGCCGAATGACGGAATCTGCTCCGGAAGGGACGCGCTGCTGCTGGCCCCGCTGAAGTTCTGCTGCCGCCTCCTTTTCGCCGCACCGTGCGCCGAAGCCGCCGGGGCGGAAGCGATCGGGGGCGGTTGGAAGCGGTCGGGGCGAAGGAGAGCGGCACGGCGTTCAGGGCGGCAGACCTCTCTTCCGTCCGGCGCGGAGCCTGCCGCAGTGTTCTCCGGCCGACGCGGACGGCTTTTCCCCGGGCGGAGCCGTCTCCGGACGCACTCCCCGGCCTGTTCGCAGCCCGGAAGGAAGCAGGAATCTCCCGTCGTCCCTTCGGAAGGGATGCGCTGCGGAAGGGGCGTCGACTTCGCCGTTTTTCGGCAGATCCCGGCTCCCGGAAAGGAAACTCTTCGGGGGAGGGGTAAGCAGCGCGGCGGCAAAGCTCTTAATGAGGGCCGCATCCGTCCCGAAGGCCGGGGCCCGGTCATAAAGGAACACGATGAAAAAGAAAGAAGAAGTGCATTGTCCGCACGGCAGACGGGAGGGTTCTCTTGTCCTGTGCGAAAAGAGCGCGGAGGAAATCGGCGCGCTGCCCGTCTGGGTCAACAGGGAAGACGGCCGCATCATCGTCACCCCCTTCTGGTGTGCGGAGCGGTGCAAACTGCAGGGCGGCGAAGGCCATATATAGGCCCTTTGAAGGCTTC
This sequence comes from Candidatus Mailhella merdavium, assembly GCA_019119045.1. Taxonomy (GTDB): domain Bacteria; phylum Desulfobacterota; class Desulfovibrionia; order Desulfovibrionales; family Desulfovibrionaceae; genus Mailhella; species Mailhella merdavium. Next base: position 11,695 of record DWXS01000073.1, read on the forward strand.
CATCCTTATTGCAAGCGGAGAATGTCCGTGCGTACTGTCGTACTGATTGCCACCGGGGGAACCATCGCGATGAAGGTTGACCCGGAATATAATGCTCCCCGTCCCGTATTCGGCGGGGACGATCTTCTGGCCCTGCGTCCGGACATTTCGTCCCTGGCGCACCTTGAAGTGAGAAACCTGTTCAACCTGCCTTCCGAACATATGGGACCGGAACAGTGGGTACGTCTGCAACGCGCCGTGAGCGAAGAGCTTGCCCGGGACGAGGTTGCCGGCGTCATCATCTCCCACGGCACGGACACCATGGAGGAAACGGCGTGGTTTCTGGATCTGACGCTGAACACGTCCCGCCCCGTGGTCATGGTGGGCGCGCAGCGCAATGCGTCGGAAGCCGATTTCGACGGCCCGCGCAATCTTTTCAACGCCGTGCGCATCTGCCTTTCGCCCGAGGCGGAAAACAAGGGCGTGGTCATCTGCCTCAACGATCAGATCAACGCGGCCCGCGAAGCCTCAAAAACAAGCACTTCGGAAGTGGCCACCTTCAAATCCGGCGATTTCGGCTTTCTCGGTCAGGTGGACCCGGACGCGGTGCGCTTCTACCGCAGCCCTGTCCGCAGGCAGTATATTCCGCTGCTGGAGGGCGAACTCCCGCGGGTGGATATCGTGTCCTCCTATGCGGGGGCGGACGGAAGGCTGATCGACGCGGCCGTAGAGGCCGGCGCAGGGGGCATCGTCATGTCCGCGCTGGGGTGCGGCAATATCCCCCGGGCGCAGTACGACGCGGTATTGCGGGCCATACGGCGCGGGGTCGCGGTCGTCATTTCCACCCGTGTGCCCAACGGGCGCGTCTTTCCCCTGTACGGATACGAGGGCGGAGGAAAAACCCTTGCGGAAGCCGGGGCCGTGTATGCCGACAATCTTTCTCCCCAGCACAGCAGAGTGCTGCTGATGCTCGGCCTTCAGCACGGATTGAACACGGCGGACATTGCGGGCCTTTTCTCCGCCTGAAGCCGCCGCAGCGGAGGCTTTCCGTCCCGGATGTACGTTCCGGGCGGTTTTGTGAGAAGACGGGTTTTTTCTCCGGGGAAGGGCGTCCGACGGCAGAAGCCGGAAACGGGGCTTGCCCCGGATATCGACGGGTTCCCCGGAATATCGAGCCGAGGCATACGCTATGAAAGGAACGCAGAAAATTGATACGCTTTATCGCCTGAGCGCGGGCTTTCGCCGCTTCAGACAGCAGTGGTACTGTGCGGAACATAATATTTACGAAGATCTGCTCGAGGGACAGTCTCCTCATGCGCTCGTCATTGCGTGCAGCGATGCGCGGGTGGATCCTGCCCTGATTCTGGACAGCCGTCCGGGCGATCTTTTCGTCATCCGCAACGTCGCCAATCTTGTTCCCTCCTACCGCCCGGACAAGGGGAATCACGGCGTCAGCGCGGCTCTGGAATATGCCGTCCGTCATCTTCATGTGGATACCATCATCGTCATGGGGCATTCGCATTGTGGCGGCATTGCCCATCTGATGGAAAAAAGCGGCGCGGAGGACAACGAATTTCTCAGCGCATGGATGGAGGTTGCCCGCGACGCCCTTGCGCAGGTGGACGCCCGCAGTCCGGGCCTGTCCGGAGAAGAGCGCGAACGTGCCTGCGAGCAGTGGGCTATCCGCCTTTCGCTGCGCAATCTGCGCTCGTTTCCGTGGATACGGGATGCGGAGCGGCAGGGAAGACTCGGGATACGCGGCTGGTTCTTTGATCTGGCGGGCGGTTCCCTGCTCCAGCTCGATGAAGACAGGGACGAATTCCTCCCTCTGGACAGAAGCGGCCGGGACGGCCGCGAGCCTGATTAGCATACGGCGATATTTCTTTTTGTATCCGAAAGGGCTATGCAGATCGTATTTGAAACGGCATACGCCGGAACGGATCATTCAAGCGCATGTGGAATGAGATATGAGTATTCGTCTGGAAGAGTCCGATTTTTTTCTTACGGTTCGATATGGGGAAGTGGGATTTGACGGCGTGGCTACGCTGTCTTCTCTGGCCAACTGGCTTCAGGAGGCCGCCGGTCAGAATGCGGGCCTGCTCGGCTTCGGAGAGGAGCATCTTTCTCCCCTCGGCCTGAGCTGGATTCTGGCCAGACTTGCCCTGCGCATCAAACGCCTGCCCGCCGCGGGAGAACGTCTGCGCGTCCGCACCTGGCCCTCCGCTCTGGATCGCTTCGGACATCGCGGCTATGAAGTCTATGACGAGAAGGATTGTCTGATTGTCATCGGTTCCAGCTCCTGGAGCGTCATGAACATGCGCGAGCGCAGGCTTGCGTCCCTTCCGTCGGATCTGGCGCAGTCCTACCCGAAGGATGCGCGCCCCTGCCTTCCGTTCTGCTGCCGCGTTCTGCCCCGTCTTGCCGACAGGGGCGAGCGCACGGCTCTCCTGCGGGTTCGGCGCGACGATCTGGATATCAACGGACACGTCAACAACGCGCATTATCTCGCCTGGCTCATGGAAGCCCTGCCCGTGCCTGAAAAGGAAAGCGGCCTGTCGCTGACTCCCGATATGCTCGATATCAGCTTCCGGGCCGAATGCTTCCCCGGCGACGAGCTGGAAAGCGCGTGCGGAGCCGCCCCGGCATCCGAAGATATGGCCGGACTTGCCCGACGCGAGCAGGAACTTTCTCCCGGATCGGGGGAAAAGGTGATACTCCACGCCATACGGCGCAGAACGGGAGAGCGCGAGGAAGAAACCTGTCGCGCCGTATCTCTGTGGCGGAAAAGCCCGCTGGGCGAATAAAACCCGAGTCTTCAGCCCCGGCGGCTGAAATACGGAAGCGTCCGGGAGCGTCTGTTCGCACATGATGCGTCCGGGCCTTGTCCTCCGCATTTCCGGCGCGCGCCGTCCGTTCCCGCGCATGGCCGGGACGACGACGCTGTTTTCATGATGCCGCGGGAATGCCCGCTGTCCGCCTACGCGAGGGGACGAAAGCAAAGGTCGGCACGAAAGCACAACGCGGGGAAGGGAACGCAGGCGGAGCCGGCAGGGAGAGCGGCATCCCCGACGCCCGATGTTTTGACCTGCATGTCCGGAGCAGCCCGGGCCCCGTCTTTTGGCCTGCCTTCAGCCACAGAGGAGTGCGGGCCCCGTTTTCCGCATTTCCGGCGCGCTGCATCCTGCCGCCCCCGCCTCTTGCGACGATGAGCCGGACTTGAAGCTTTCCATCCCGGGATGGGGCCTTTTCCTGTCGTGGGGCGTTTCGACGGAGGCGGGAACGTTTCCGATTTCGCGTTCGGAGTTCGCCCCCCGATCTCTCCCCGATTCCTCTCCTGCCGTTGGAGCGTCCCGCTCTTGAACCTGTCTGCGATTCGGGATGCCGTGTTCCGGTTCGCGGCTTCATGGAGCCGCGTCGGCAGAGACGAAGCTGAAAGAGCGTGCGCTGCTTGCCTGTATGCCCCGCGGGCCGTCGGGGGTCTGCTCTGTCATGTCCCCGGGGCTGATCCGGAGACACGGAGCCGTCTTGCCTGGATCCGGGAGCGTTTTGGGGGGCTGGTATCCGTTCTTCTATCCGTCCCCGTGTGAGGATAAGACAGAGAAAGCCCCCGGAGCCGATGAAGTTTTTTACCGGACCCGGGGGCTTTGCGATTCAGCGCGAGGCAATCAGTAGACGATGGAGTAGGACATGGCGTCCGGACGGTGGAAATGGAATTCCAGCCTGCGGTTGCTCTGACGGCTTTCCGGGCTGTTTCCGGGTTCCAGCGGTCTGCTGTCGCCATAGCCGACGGCCCGCAGTCTGGTGGGGGATATCCCCTTGCTTGTCAGGTAATGAGCTGCTGCTGCCGCTCTGGCTGCGGAAAGTTCCCAGCCGGAGGGGAAGGAGGAGCCGGCGGCTTCTTCGCTGTCGGCATGGCCTCTGATCACAAGATACAGATTGTATTCCTTCAGAATACCCAGAACTTCATCCAGAACCTTGAGTGCAAGAGGAGAAAATTCCGTGCTTCCGGGCTTGAACAGCGCGTCGTTGGAGATGCGCAGCTGTACGCCGACATCGTCGGCGCTGAGTCCGGAAGCGTTCTGCGGAACCCCGTCCTGCATGAGAACCGTTTGCAGCTTTTTGGCGATCAGATAGTGGGAACGCTCCAGTTCCGACATTTTGGCTTCGCTCAGATCGAGCTTGTCCGTCCTGTTGATCAGGGCGTTGTTGGAAATGGCGGAGGCGTTGGAGGTATCAAGCAGGGCCTGTTCGGAAAAATAGGAAGCAAGGCCCTGTTTGGTTTCCGGCGGGGTCATGTTGAGAATCCACATGAGCAGAAAGAACGCCATCAGCGCCGTCACAAAGTCTGCATAGGCAACTTTCCATGCGCTGCTCATCAGCCTTTCCTCACATATTCTTCCATTTCAGCAAAAGCGGGACGATGCCCCTGAGGAATGGAACGTCTGCCGTATTCCACGGCGATCAGCGGAGATGCGCCGCGCAGGGATGCCGCCATGGCTTCCTTGATGGCGTTATAATAGAAGTGTTCCTCATTGGCGAAAATTTCCAGCTTTTCGCCCATGGGGCCGAAGATGCCGTAACAGAAAAGAATACCGGTGAAGGTACCCACCAGAGCCGCCCCGATATGCGCGCCCAGAATTTCCGGCGGTTCATTAATCATGGACATGGTGAGTACCACGCCCATGACGGCGGCCACGATCCCCATGCCCGGCAGGGATTCCGCCATATGGGTAATGCCGTGGGCGGGGGTGAGATCTTCCTCAAGAGAGACGTGCATATCAAGCTTCATCAGGCTTTCGATTTCGCCCTGATCTCCGGTGGTGATATACACGCGCAGCGTGTCGGCAATAAAGTTCACGACTCTGGGTTTTGAGGCTATGGAAGGATATTTGCCGAACATCGCGCTGTTTTCGGGCTTTTCGATATCCTGTTCCATGCTGAGCGGCCCGTCTCTGTTCATCTTGTTGAAGATGAAGAACAGCAGAGCCAGCATTTCAAGGTATTGCGCCTTGCCTATTCCGGGATCCTTGAACAGACGTTTCAGGCTCTGCAGCAGCAGACGGCCGGAATACTTGGTCTGCGCGCCCAGAAAGGCTCCGAGACCCGCCCCGAGAATGATCAGCAGTTCCGCAGGCTGCCACAGCATGAGAGGATTGCCGTTTTCCAGCATGAATCCGCCGACAATGGAGCCTACAACAATGACATAGCCTATGAGTAGAAACATACACCCGACCCACTTAAAAAATTGACGCTTTCTGAACCGAAACAGGAACCCCTCAGCATTACGCGATGCCGGGGATTTCGTCAAAATAATATCGGCAGATTTAAAATATTTAAAGGGGGGAGAATAAGGCAAGACTTGTCTTTTTTCGGCGGCTGAGGCAAGAAAGGTTGTGTACACAATCAACATATTCAGTCTTCCGGCGGTCGACATGACAAAAAAAGAAGCTCTGCTCAAAGCGGCAAAGGAGTTGTTCGGCGAATACGGCTTCGCCGAAACGACATTCAAAAAAATTTCCGAACGCGCAGGCGTGGCTCTCGGTCTGCTTACCCATCATTACGGCAACAAGGAAAAGCTGTTTCTGGCCGCAGGCATGGATGTGCTGGACAATTTTCTGCGGGTTCTGACCAGAGCGACGTCGAAATGTACCACGGGCAGAGAGGGCGTGCTTGCCTTCTGCCGGGCCTATCTGGAATTTTCTCTCGATCCTTCTTCCTACTGGCTGGTTCTGGTACGCTGCTCCCCCTACAGCGACATGAAGGTCAGCGAAGACTGCGATATCATGTTCCGGAAGTTTGCCGAGGTTCATCTGCTGCTGGAAGAGCAGATCCATCGCGGCATGGAGGACGGAACGCTGCCGACCCTGCCCGCCGCAGCAACGGCGCAGGTTATTGTCGCCCTTATGGTGGGAGCAAACAGGACGCGCGTCCTGACCCCGTATTCCTATACCGTTCCTCATTTGTACGAGGAAACCCTGCATTTTGTGGAAAGAGCAATAAGCATCCAGAATATTTCAGAAATGACCTCTCCCGCCAGCGAACGCTGATAAAAACGGAACCTTTCCGGTTCCCGTACAATCCCCCCCGCACATCTGAACGACATGCGTTTCTCATAGCTGGCTGTTTTTCTCCGAAAACATGCTTCTGAAGGCACAGTTCCGGACGGCATGGCAGGCTCCCCGCCGTGGCGGTCTTCCCGCTCGATCGGATTACCTGTCGACATACCGAAATACGGCCGATGTTCCGTATCGGTGGACGGCTTCCGGCCGCCCGTTTGCGTCGCCTGCAGGATTCACCGGGGAAGACGGCAAAATATCCCGGGGAGAGGCAGGAAAGGCGGCAGACCGGAAAAACGCGGCCCTCCCGCCATTCCTGCCTTTCTCCGTCGCCGGCAACGCCGTCCGACGATCGGGATTTCCCCGCCGGGGCTTCGGAGGCTCGGAGCTTCCTGCCGGGACATGCCCTGACGAAACCGACATGTCCTGCCTGCCGCGTGGAGTTTCCTGACATGGGGGCTGAACCTTGTCGCCCCGCATTCCGGACAGCGGGCCTGCGCTTTCGCCGCGGGCAGTACGGCATCCGATATTCTGCCTTCTTCCTTAATAGAATGATGGAATGAGACTGTCTTTCCGATAGTCCTGCGGACTTCCCCGCCTGTTCCTGTACGTCGCTCGGCATTCGCCCGGCCGCTCCTTCCTGCCCGCTGCTTCAGATCCGCAGGACAGGCCCTCGCCCAGACATTCCGCAGAACATTCTCCCGTCAGGCAGTCCGGCAGGACCCGTCCGGAAGACAGGGTGAGGCGGAACGTCGTGCGGAGAAGGGCGGCGTTTTCTTTCCTTCCTGTGGAGAATTGTGCGGCTCCTCATGCAGCGGAAGGGGAAGCGCGAAAAATGTGCAGAGAGTCCGGAAAGAACAGGGAGGAGCGGCGCAAAGACGGGAAATTCAGGAAAGAGAAACGCCGAGGAATGGGGAGGGGAACTTTCCCTCCCTGTTTCTGTCCTGACAGCCCCGTTTGCCGTCATGCGGATTTTGCCGATGCGGCGGTATTGGATATTTTCGGCATATCGGCAAAAAAAAGCTTGCCATATGGAAAGGCTCCTGCTATACCTTCTTCTCGCGATGATTCTTCGCGAATGTGGCAAGGTAGCTCAGTTGGTCAGAGCATACGGTTCATACCCGTAGTGTCGAGAGTTCAAATCTCCCCCTTGCTACCATAAAAACAATAAGAGGTTCAGGAATTCCTGAACCTCTTTTTCGTTATGAAGGCCCCGCTTCATGGAAAGAACAGCGGCTTCGGGGCAGGGCCGTCATCAGAGCGCGGAACAGCGTTTTTGCCGGGACGACAGGCCCTGCCTTCCATCAAAAGAGCCTCCTTCCGTCCGCGCCGCCCTGTGCGCCTCGTGACTCTGCCCGCGCTGTGTTGCCTGCCGACGTGAGAGACGCCGTCCGATATGATGCCGCCCATATTCATGAGCAAATATTATACAATCATTCTGATCATGTGTATAAATTTTATGCAAATTGGAAGGTGTATCGAGTAAAAAAGTGTCAGGATGAAAATTAAATTAATAATTTCAATATATTTCATAATTGGCACAAGTCTTGCTATATGTCTGGGCAAAGCGACATTCTCCCCCTCTGAAAGGTGCGTCGCCCCGTTGTACCGGGAATATGTCCATCTGCGGTGGACGTGAACGGGGCGACGCCATTTCAGCGTCAGCTTGCTGGCATGAAATTTTCCGCTGTTGCGCTTTTCGGAAAATGGCTGACGGGGCTTAGGCTCCGGGGGGATTGAGGCATCTGAATCCCGTCGGAAGCCTCCGCCATATATTCAGGGGAATCAGGCACCCTTCCAACGCCTTTTCCATAAACTCCTCTCCTCCTTCTCGTGAAAGACGCCGAAAGGCCATCCCCTCCGGATTCTCCGGAGGGGATTTTTTTTATGATTGTACCGACGCGGAAAAAATGAGCCTCAACGGGACTGAAAAAAGAAAATTTTCAGGGGGCTTAAGGCGTTATCGGCAGATATTTTTCAAACGGCATATTTTTTTCATCATTCCCAACCCAGCGTGATAAATGGGCATATTCGATTTTCGGTATAAAAATACCTTATCTGATCCAAAAATATGGAGTCCGGAAATTTATTTCCAGATTCAATTATTTCTATATAATTGTTACTGATGTTGATATATCTCTGTAAATGAAATAGATATAAAGAAAATTATTATGCTTTCGAGTGTATAAAACATGTCGTGAAAATATTAAAACAGACATATTGCATAGCCATATCGAGTGATTTGTTGTATGGGCGGCTTCGCTTTCTTCAGTGCATATGCCCGTCCTATGCAGTTTGGGAAAAATTTATCATATCGTGCATGTCAAGTTATATTAATAACAAACCGGCGATATATTGTCACAACCCATTGAACATTCATAAGATGTTGGTATATGGCCTATAGGAAAAAAAATAAAAAAATTGCTGGAAAAAAGTGGCGTAACATCGTACTCTGAAAAAAAGATACCTTTTCCCTCCAGACCAGGCTGATGAGAAAAGGGGCTTTTGCTCCAGGGCGTCGCCCGGGGGATACCTTCCGAACAAAAGAGAGTTGCGCGTGGAAAAAAAATTTTATCCCATCACGCTGTTGACCGTGCTGCTGGCCGTTTTTGCCGTTGGAGCATATGTGTGGCCTCAGGCGGAAGAAGACGTGCCGACCAGAATTTTGTTGGATAACAAGGGCGGAAAGATTGTGTACGAACACAAGGTCCATGCCGAAGGCTACGGACTGGAGTGTTCGACCTGCCACCATTACGAAAACCTGGAAAACGGCGTCACTGCCTGCGGCGAATGTCACAACGCGCTGACGGCCGAATACGATCTGCCTGACAGAATGGAGGCCTTCCATCTGAGATGTATGGGGTGTCATGAGGAAGTCGGTTCCGGCCCCTATGAACAGGATCAATGTAACCAGTGTCACCTGAAGTGAGGCACCCATGACGGTTCGTTTTCAAATCATGCGCGATCCGCGCTTTCATCTGCTTCATCAGGTTACCCAGAGGTTCAGCAACGGCCCGGAAGGGGAGGAATACAGGCTGGCGCGAGCCGGTTTTGTCCTCGAGGAAACGCTCAAGAAGAAATCGGAAGTATATCCGGGAATGCTGCTCGCCACCCATCCGGAACCGGATATGGGGAATCTGTACTGTCCTGTCCGCGGCGTCGTTTCCGAAATCAACGAACGCTACATCATCATCGCGGCAACGGCTCCGAAGCCCGACGATCCCGTCGTCCCCACGGAAGATCTCTCTTCCCTTGAAGGTCAGGCTCTGCTGGACGGCCTCAAGAAAATGGGGGTCGATACCCGTTATCTCAGTCAGAACAAGGAACTGCTGATTGTCAACGGACTCAATCCGGAGCCGGGCATTACCTGGGCGGAACCCATGCTGGCGACGCATGTGCGTAACCTGCGTTCCGGGCTTGCGCTGCTGCAACGCATATGCCGCGCCAAGCGCGTCGTCATTGCCCTCCCTTCCGGTATGAACGTGGCCTACGAAGGGCTGGAGGTCGTCCATATCGCGCCGGAATACCCGAACAGCCTCGATCCGCTGGTCATCAAGGCCGTAACCGGGAAGGAAAATCCTCCGGACGTGGGGATTGTGGGCATTCATACGCTGTGGGGGCTGGGGCGCGTCGTCGTCACCGGCATGCCGCTGACGGAAACGGTGGTCACGCTCGGCAGTCGGACTCATACGGGCAATTACATCATCAAAAACGGCACCCGGGTCTGCGATCTCATCGCGCACGCCAACGTCAAGGTGAATCCGGGGGATACCGTCGTTGTCGGCGGCCCGCTGCGGGGGCAGAGCATTTCTCTGCTGGCGCGGGGGCTGGATAAAAATACGACGGGGCTGTTCATCGTTGAGGCGGATACCATTCCTCCCCTGGATGGCGACGTGCAGTGCTGCAATTGCGGCGCATGCTCGCTCGTGTGTCCCGCCCGTCTTTCTCCCGAGATGCTCAGCCGTTATGCGGAATTTGCCCGCTACGACAAATGCGTGAAAGAGCATATCGACGCATGTATGGAATGCGGTCTGTGCGGCTATGTCTGTCTGGCCAGACGTCCCGTACTGCAATATATTCGTCTGGCAAAGCACAAGCTTGCGCTTGAAAGCCGGGCCATACGTTGACGCTTGTTCTCAGTTCTCCAACATAAAGGCGAATATCATGCAAAATACGCTTCTTGCTGTCAGCGCGCCGCCGTTCTGGCATTGCGGGCGCACCATCTTGAAAAGCAACGTGACCTTTCTTATTGCGCTGTTGCCTGCGGTGATCATGGCAGGAGTCAACTGGGGAATTCCCGCGCTGCGGGTCATGGCTCTTTCCGCCGCAACCGCTGTTGCCGCCGAAGCTCTGGGGTCGCGCATGACGGGGCGGCCCCTGCGCATAGATAATTTTGACGCCGTGCTTATCGGGCTGCTCTTCGCCTTCATGTTGCCCGCCTCTGCGCCCTGGTGGCTGGTGATGTTCGGTTCGGCCGTCAGTATCCTGATCGGAAAGATTGCGTTCGGCGGGCTGGGAACAAGCCCTCTGTGTTCTCCGCTGATAGGCTGGGCCGCATTGTTCATCTCCTGGCCTCTGTTCATGGATCCCAATACGGCCGAACTGACGACGAGCTTCATCGACCCGCTGGTCCGGCTCAAATATTTCGGCGCGGCGGCCGTTCAGGATCTGAATCTTGCGGATCTTCTGCTGGGCCGTCAGATCGGCGCGCTCGGCGCGTCTCAGATTGCAGCCCTGCTGATCGGAGGGATCTTTCTCTGCGCCCGGGGCGTGGTGCGCTGGGAAATTCCCTTCAACTTCCTCATCGGCGTTGCCGCTACGGCCGCCGTGTTCCACATTGCCTGGCCGGAGCAGTATGCCTCTCCGCTTTTCCATCTGCTGACGGGTTCCACCGTGTTCGGCGCCTTTTTCCTGGCAACGTTCATGTCCTGTTCGCCCAACAGGGAACTTCCCATGATTCTTTACGGGCTCATAGGGGGCGTTCTGGTGGTGCTGATCCGCAATTTCGGCGCGTATGCGGACGGCGTGCCCTTTGCCATACTGCTGATCAACCTTCTCATGCCGCAGCTTGAGATGATCCGGCCGAAACCGTTCGGAGGTCGCTGATATGGCATCCATCGTACGCATGATTCTCGTGTTGTCCCTGCTCTGCGCCTCCTCCGGCTTCATTCTTTCCTATCTGAAGATGACCACGGCCGGCAGAATCGAGGAGCAGGTGCTGACCTATGTGCAGGGGCCGGCTCTGGCTCAGGTCTTTCCCGACGCTGAAAATATTCCTCTTGTCGAGCGTCATGTCTTTACCTTGCCGGACGGCCGGAATGTGACGGTTTTTCCGGCCCGCAGAGGCGGGAAGCTGTACGGCGTCGCTCTGGAAAACAGCGCGCCCGGCTTCGGCGGAGATATCAGCGTGCTGACCGGATTTGACGCCACGCGCGACGCGCTCGTCGGCATAGGCATCACCACCATGAAGGAAACGCCCGGCATAGGAACGCAGGTAACGAACGCCTCGTTTACGGATCAGTTCCGCGGCGCCGCGCTTCCCGTCGGGCTTTCTTCGGACGGGGGCGGTATCGACGCCATTTCCGGCGCGACCATTTCCTCCTCGGGCGTGGTCAGTGCCGTGGCGAAGGCCTCGCAGGATTATGCCCAGCTTAAGGATCAGATACTGGCCTTCTGGCAGTAAAGCCTTTCCGACCGGGGCGGACGCTCCGGGAGAGACGCAGGAATAAACATGACTGTTGCGCGTCGCGCGCATTTGCAAAGTTCGATGAACAGGCTGTGTTCCAAGGAGATACTATGCCCGGCACGTTATGGAAAGAATTCAGTAAGGGTCTCTGGAAGGAACTTCCTCCGTTCCGGCTTGTGCTGGGCCTGTGCCCCGTGCTTGCCGTGACGAAATCCGCCAGTACCGGCCTCGGCATGGGAATGGCCGTCATTTTTGTGCTTGTGCTTTCCAATATGATTATTTCGCTTGTGCGGAACATCATTCCCAAAAAGGTGCGCATTGCCTGCTTTATCGTCATTTCCGCCTCGCTGGTGGTGGCGGTTGAGCTGCTGATGCAGGCCTATGCCTATCCTCTGTATCAGTCGCTGGGCATCTTCGTTCCGCTCATCGTGGTGAACTGCATCATCCTCGGAAGAGCAGAGGCCTTTGCCGGCAAAAACCCGGTGCTGCCTTCCATTGCGGACGGTCTGGGCATGGGGCTGGGATACACCGTCTCGCTTACCTTCCTCGGCGGCATACGGGAACTTTTCGGGGCCGGCGCGCTGTTCGGCACGCAGGTCATGCCGTCCGGATTCCAGCCGTTCACCTTTATGGTCGAGGCTCCCGGGGCCTTTGTCTGCCTCGGTCTCATTCTGGCGGCCATGAACTACCTCACCGCCCACATGGCGCGGCGCAGAGGAGAGGAAGTGCCCACTTCCGCTCATTCCGGCTGCGGCGGCTGCGCGGCATGTTCCCGCCTGAATTCCCCCGCACAGCAATGAACTTCCGGAAGTCAGATGTTCTGAACGGTATAAAATGCTTATATATTCCGGCTAGTTCAGGGAATCCGGAGAACAGCCTGCGTTCAGTCGGAGTTCGGGTAAATCCCCGGTAAAGGAGTCCCGATGGATATTTTTCAGCTCTTCATTTCCGCCATTTTCGTCAATAATATCGTTCTTGCGCAATATCTGGGCAACTGCCCCTATCTTGGATGCTCCAAGGATCGCGGCGTGGCCTTCGGTATGGGAAGCGCCGTCGTCTTCGTCACCATCATGGCGACGCTGTTCACCTGGCTGATTCAGACTCTCGTCCTCGTCCCCCTCGGCGTCGAATATCTCCAGACGCTGGCCTTCATTCTGGTCATTGCCGCGCTGGTGCAGTTTGTGGAAATGTTCCTCAAAAAGCTCATTCCGCCGCTGTACAAATCGCTGGGGATCTTTCTGCCTCTCATCACCACCAACTGCTGCGTACTCGGGATCGCGCTTCTGGTGCAGCGCAAGCAGTACAGCCTGGGAACCTCTCTGGCCTACGCGCTGGCCTCGACTCTGGGTTTCATGCTGGCGTTGCTGCTCATGTCGGGCATACGGGAGCGTCTTGACACCTGCCGGGTTCCCAATGCCCTCAAGGGAACGCCCATCGCGTTGATCATGGCGGGGCTTATGTCCCTGGCCTTCATGGCGTTTCGCGGTATGGCCGCTTAGTTCAAGGAGATTCGCATGGTCGTCGTTTCCATACTTGTGCTTTTCACTCTGGGCTTTGTTGCCGCTGCGCTGCTGGGTATTTCGTCAAAATTTCTTGCCGTGGAGGAAGATCCCCGCGTCGAGGCCGTCGTCGAGGTACTGCCGGGGGCGAACTGCGGCGGCTGCGGTTTTGCCGGATGCGAGAATTACGCGCAGGCCGTTGTGTCCGATCCTGATGTCCCGGCAGGGCTGTGCGTTGCCGGTGGGGAGGAGACCAGCGTCAGGGTCGGCGATCTGACCGGCAAGGTCGTTGCGGCCATGGAACCGCAGATATCCTTTCGCCGTTGCGAGAAAATTGACGGCAAGGTTGCCGTGCGCTTTGAATATCAGGGGATGCCTTCCTGTGCCGCCGCCGCGCTGCTCGGCTCCGGGCAGGGAACGGATCAATGTGCATACTCCTGCCTCGGGCACGGGGACTGCGTGAAGGTATGCCCCTTTGACGCGCTTTATCTGCGAAATGGGCTGGTGCGCGTCGATCCCTCCCGCTGTACCGGATGCGGCGTGTGTACCAAGGCCTGCCCCCGCAATATTCTGGAAGTCATTCCCCGGCGCGCCCGTGTGATGGTTTGCTGTTCTACCTGCGACAAGGGCAAAAAGGTCATGGAAATCTGTGAGGCCGGCTGCATCCAGTGCCTCAAATGCAAGAGAAAGTGCCCTGCGGAAGCCATTTCCGTTGTCGACGGGCATGTGCATGTGGATCAGCAGCGTTGCCTCGGCTATGGAGAAGAATGCGGCATGGCCTGCGCGGAAGCCTGCGATCGCAAAATCCTGCGTCGGCTTGCTCCTGCTCCCGAAGAAGCGAAGGCCGCCTGCCCGCAGCAAAACAGCGAACAGGAACAGACTCAGGAACAGAGCGCGCAATAGCTCTGCACTATGGCTTACCTCACCAAACAACCATGAGAAGCGTTATGATCCGGAAAATATCCCGCCGCCGTTTTCTCCGTGCCCTGACCTTCGCAGGGGCCGCAGGGGCTTTTGCCGCGCAGCCCGTTTCTTCTCTGGCCGGAGCGATATCGCAGACAGCTCCGGTGTTGACGGAAACCAGAATATTAATGGGGACGCTGGTCGCTGTTTCCGTTTCCGACCCTTCGCGCGCCCGCATGGAAGATGCCCTGTATGCCGCCTTTGAGCATATGGAGACGCTGATTCCCTTCTTCGATCGCCATGCTGTCGATTCCGTCCTCTCTGTCCTGAATAGGCAGGGAGCTTTGCAGGATGTCCCGCCGGAACTTTCCGCACTTCTGGCGCGGACGCGGGCCATGTCGGCATTGACGCGGGGCGCGTTCAATCCCACCGTGCAGCCGCTTGTGGATTTCTTCTGCTCGCAGGCTGTTCCGGACGGGAGGCTGAACATCCCGGAAAGCGCGCTGAACGAAGTGCGCGCGCTGCTGTCGCCGGACGGACGCTCCGGCTGGACTGCCGACAGCAACGGCGTCCGTCTTGAACGCCGGGGCATGGGTCTGACTCTGGACGGCATCGCCAAGGGAAGAGTCGCCGATCTCGTATCCCGGAAGCTGAAGCAGGAGGGCATGGTCAATCACCTGATAAACGCCGGAGGGGATATCGTCGCCTCCGGGGAAAAGGCTCCGGGCATTCCCTGGCAGGTCGCCGTTTCCAATCCTTCCTCTCCTCACAGCGGCCATTTCCGGCACGGAAGACCTTTCGCCCTGAAGGGGAAGGCCCTTGCCACCTCCGGATCGTACGAACATTATTATGATGCGGAGCAGAAGTATAATCATATCATAGACGCCGGTACCGGAATCAGTCCTGTGGAAATGGTGAGCGCAAGCGTCATTGCTCCCGACGCCACCGACGCGGACGCGCTGGCTACGGCCTTTTCCGTCATGCCTCCGCGGGAGAGTCTGAAGCTCGCGGCAACACTGCCCGAATGCGAATGTCTGCTGATTTCCCGGGGCGGACGCATATTCAAAAGTCGGGGCTGGCCTGCCTGATCCCCCCGTAAACAGGCAAACCGACGTAAAGGCGGAGAGAGCTGCTCCTGAAGGAGCGGCGTCTTTCCGCCTTTTTGTGTTCCGCATGTGTTCCGCGCCGCATTTTCCGGAACTGCGCTTGGAGGAATAGGGCTTCGGGGGGCGACTTCAGGGTGCGGAGCCGGACTCCCCGCGTGCCTCGCGGCCGTAAATGGGCCGGGGCGAGCGGAACGAACGGGGGCGTCCGGGGAGAGAAACGCAGGAAAGAGAGAAGAGCGCGGGGAAAGGGGCGAGTGCGGAGCAAATGACGCGGGAGAGAAGAGGGAGAAGCTGCGGACGAGAAAGCTCGGAGAGCGGGAGGGGATGTCGGCGTACAGGGCGTATCCGGTGAATCTGTGGGCGAATCTGTGGGCGAATCCGTGTAGGCGGCCCGCGACTTGCGTCGGAAAAGCCCCGTTTCCTCTTTCCGGCCCCTGCCTTCACCCGTCTTTTCGCCCCTGCTCCCGTATGTCGGGCGGGTACGAAGAGCATGAAGTTTCTGTGCAAAGAGCAAGGCCATGAAGTGCCGCAAGACCGGCCGCTGGAGCGGGACGCGGCTTCAGAGGCCGGGAAAGCATCGGATACGCAGCCGGGCAGGGCCGGACAGCGAGTCGGATATGCAGCCTGATGAACAAACGCCCCGGCAGACCTCAGCCTGCGGGGCGTTCCGGAGCCTTCTGCTCCGGAAAATATCTGCCGGTCGGGATTCTTGTTCCGACCTGCAACTTCACGTTTCCGCCGGAGCAGCCGCAGGTATGATACGTCTGCTCCGGCGTTGCGGGTCGGTCTCGCTCTGCCCGACTTCAGAGCGGGTTCAAAACGACGATGCTCCGGCTTCAGGCTCCCATGTCTTCCGTCAGAATCATCTGACGAGCCGCCGCCGTTTCATCAAGCCTTCTCACAGGGGTATGAACAGGGGCGTCAAGCAGGGCCTGCGGGTTTTCTCTGCCGGTTTTGACGATGTCTTCCAGCGTGTTCACCAGTTCGTCAAGCGTTTCTCTGCTTTCCGTTTCCGTGGGTTCGAACATCAGACATTCGTGTACGATGAGCGGAAAATACACGGTGGGCGCATGGATGCCGCGATCGAGCAGAGCCTTGGCGATATCCAGGGCGCGCATTCCTTCGGGCGCGGAGGCGACGAATTCGTGCATGCACAGCCGTTCGTAGGGAATGTCCAGCGTTGTTGCGAGTTTTTTGTGCAGATAATTGGCGTTGAGTACGGCGTATTCCGAGGCGCGGCGCAGCCCCTCCCCGCCGAGGCGGAGAATATAGGCATAGGCCTTGAGGAAGACGGCAAAATTGCCGTAGAAGGGCGCGATGTATCCGATGCTCTTGGGTTTGTCGTAGCTGAGAATGAAGCTGCCGTCCTGCTGTTTTTCCACGCGGGAGACGGGCAGGAAGGGCACGAGACGCTCGCTCACGCCGACGGGGCCGGAGCCGGGGCCGCCGCCTCCGTGCGGGGTTCCGAAGGTTTTGTGCAGGTTCAGATGCACAACGTCGAAGCCCACGTCGCCGACGCGCATTTTGCCCATGATCGCGTTCATGTTTGCGCCGTCGTAATAGAGGAGCGCGTCCACCCGGCGCAGTTTTTCCACGATGCGGGGGAGGTTGTTTTCAAAAAGACCGAGCGTGTTGGGGCAGGTCATCATCAGAGCGGCAACGCCGTCGTCGAGGGCGGATTCCAGCTCTTCGGGATCGATGATTCCGTTGTGGGTGGGAATGTTCACCACCTCATAGCCCGCCAGCGTGGCGGAGGCGGGGTTGGTGCCGTGTGCGGAATCGGGGATGAGGATCTTTGTCTTGTGGTTGCCCTTGTCCCTGTGATAGGCGGCAATGAGCATGACGCCCGTGAACTCTCCGTTGGCGCCCGCCATGGGCTGGAGCGTGAAGGCTTTCATGCCCGTGATTTCACAGAGCTGCTGCTCGAGTTCCCAGATGACCTGAAGGGCGCCCTGCGTATAATGTCCGGCTCCGCGCAACTGCGCCATGAGCGGATGCAGGGAGGTGAAGCCCGGCAGTGCGGCCACCTGTTCCATGAACTTGGCATTATATTTCATGGTGCAGGAGCCGAGGGGATAAAAGTTTCCGTCCACCGAGAAGTTGAGCCGGGAAAGGCCCGTAAAATGACGCACCACGTCCAGTTCCGACAGTTCGGGCAGACGGGGACGCTGCTTGCGGAGCAGGGCAGACGGAAGCATGTCGGCCGCCCGCCTGGCAGGAGTGCGCGGCACGACTCCGAGGCGGCCGGGACAGGATTGCGCGAAGACTGTTTTCATTACATGCCCCCTCTGAGTTCGGAAGCCATCATTTCGCAGAGAATGCCGATTTGTTCGCGGCTGTGTTTTTCCGTACAGGCGACAAGCAGCACGTTGTCCATGCCCTTATAGTAGTTCCCGACGGGGAAGCCGGGCACATAGCCCTTTCGCGTCAGTCTGTCGGCAAGCTCATATGCGCTCATGGGCAGTACAATGGCGGCTTCGTTGCCGAAAGGCGCGTCGTTGAGCCGGGCGACGCCGGGAATGGCGGTCAGTCTGTCGAGGGCATAGCGCAGGTTTTCCATGCCCAGTTCCGCCGTGCGGATCAGCCCTTCCGGCCCCAGCAGCGACATGTGGATGAGGCTGCGAAGCGCGCACAAGGCCTGATTGGAACAGATGTTTGAGGTCGCCTTGCTTCTCCGGATATGCTGTTCTCTGGCCTGAAGGGTCAGCACATAGCCCGTTTTTCCGTCCACATCGTGCGTCCGGCCGACGATACGGCCCGGCATCTGACGCACCAGAGCCTTGCGGCAGGCCATGATCCCGAGGTAGGGGCCGCCGAAGGAAAGGGGCATCCCCAGTTCCTGCCCGTCGGCCACGGCGATGTCCGCGCCCATTTCGCCCGGAGTTTTCAGCACGGACTGCATGACCGGATAGACGGAAATGACGCCGAGCGCACCCTGCGTTCCGGCATGGGCGAACAGTTCGCTGTAATCGTCGACCGCGCCGAAGAAGCCGGGATTCTGAACGACGACGGCGGCGCACTTTCCGTCGATTGCCGCCATGAGGGCATCCTTGTCGCTCGTGCCGTTTTTGTGCGGAACGACGACGATTTCACAGTCCTGATTGGCCGTGTATGTGGACAGCATGACCCGCCATATGGGGTTCACGCATTCGTCGACAACCAGTTTCCGCCGCCGGGTCTGACGGAAGGACATCATGCAGGCTTCAAACAGGGCGGAACCGCCGTCATAGACGGAGGCGTTCGCCACGTCCATGTCCAGCAGGCGGCAGACCGAAGTCTGGAATTCAAAAATGGCCTGAAGCGTTCCCTGCGAAACTTCCGGCTGATAGGGGGTGTATGCGGTCAGAAATTCCCCCCGCGAGGCAAGGGCGTCGACGGCGGAAGGAATGTGATGATCATAAAATCCTGCGCCCAGAAAGCTGACCACGTTGGTATGGTTGGCCGCAGCCAGACTGTTCAGTCTGGCGCAGACGTCCATTTCGCTGAGTCCGGCGGGCAGATTGAAGCCGGCGGGGCGCATGTCGGGCGTAATATCGGCAAAAAGATCGTCCAGAGTCTTTACGCCGACGACATCGAGCATCGCTCTGGTTTCTTCTTCCGTATGCGGAATATACGGCATGGCGGGTATCCTTTGCGACAGGCCCGCCGCGGCGGGCCTGAGACGGTTGGTGCTTCCGGGTGAACTATTCCTGACAGACGCTCTCATATTCGGCCGCGGAAAGCAGACCGGAGGGCGCGGAGGAGAGCCGGACCCGTACCATCCAGCCCTGTTCGTAGGGAGACTGATTCACGACTTCCGGAGAGTCGTTCAGAACTTCGTTGACGGCCACGACTTCTCCGGACACGGGCGAATACAGATCGCTGGCGGCCTTGACCGATTCCACGGCGCCCATTTCCTGACCTGCGGCAAGCGTATCTCCCACGGCGGGCAGTTCTACATAGGTGATGTCGCCGAGCGCATGCTGCGCATGATCCGTGATGCCGATGACGGCTTCTTCGCCTTCCACGCGCACCCATTCATGAGTTTTGGCATACAGAATATCGGTGGGATTGTTCATGCGTATTCTCCATGAAAAGTTCGACGCCCCCGCAGAAGAGGAGGCGTCAGGTTGGGATTTAGTTGAATTTTATACGGGCCGTTCCCTTTTTGTAGAAGGGCAGATCCGTTCTGGCGGCAGGCAGGGAGCTGCGCCCCGCAAGAAGGCTGAAGGCGTCGTGATGGGCGTATTCCTTATCGACATAGGCCAGAGCCACCGCGTGCCCGAGCGAAGGCGCAAAGGAACCGCTCGTGACCTTGCCGATGACCTCGCCGCTGCCGGGCAGGGTGACGGAATCTCCGTTCCGGACGGTTCTGCGCCCTTCAAGCGCAAGAGGAATGAGGCACTGTTTTCTGATCTCTCCGGCGTGTTCGTGTCCCACATAGGGGGCCGTGCTGCTGAGCATGGCTCCCATGCCCGCTTCCGCCGGGGTATGTTCGGTATCCAGCTCGTGCCCGTACAGGGCCAGACCGCATTCCAGACGCAGGGTGTCGCGCGCGCCGAGTCCGGCGGGCTTGACGCGGGGATCGTCCAGAAGCGCGCACCAGAGAGCCTCCGTCATGTCCCGCGGCGGATAGAGTTCGTATCCCAGTTCCCCCGTATAGCCGGTGCGGCTCACGCGCAGGGGCTTTCCCTGAAATTCGCATTCCCGGAAGGAAAAATAGCCGAGAGAATGAAAATCCTGCCCCAGCAGCTTTTCCAGAACCTCAATGGATTTCGGCCCCTGCAAGTCGACCTTCCCCATTTCCGGAGAGATGTCCCGCACCATGCCGGGCACGCGCGCGGACAGGGCGGCAAAATCGCTTTCCGCACAGGCGGCGTTGACCACCAGGAAAAAGCGGTCTTGGGCCAGCCTGTAGACAATGAGGTCGTCAAGCACGCCGCCCCGTTCATTCAGCAGGAAGCCGTAACGGCATCTGCCCTCCCGAAGCGTGTCCAGATTATGGGTCACGGCGAGGGAGAGCTTTTCCGCAGCGTTTTCTCCCTCAAGCATGAACTGCCCCATGTGGCAGATATCAAAAACGGAAGCCCCGGTTCTGGTATGAGCGTGTTCTGCCAGAATTCCTTCGTACTGGATGGGCATGTTCCATCCGGCGAAAGGAGCCATGCTCGCCCCGTGGCTTTTGTGCCAGGCGGCTAATGGTGTTTCTCGCGTTTCGGACACGGAAGACTCCTTGAAAAAAGTGTCTGTTAACTCCCTTTCTGATACGGCAGAAACGTGCCGGAGTAAACAGGCCAGCCGTTTATAGGACACATGTTCGGAAAATATCTAGCCTGGGGCCTTCACGCGCTCATGCCGCAAGATCAGGCACAAGATCAGACGCAAGGCTCGGCGCAGGCGGGAGAACGTGGCGGCCGCACAGGGGGAGGACACTGCGCCTCGCCTCCTCCTGTATTGCCGTCGAGAGAAGCGTCCGCACCGTGCGAGAAGAGCGGCATATATACGAAGAGGACGGAAAGAGACGGCTTTTCGGAGGCTTGTCCGCTCCGGGAGCGTCATGCCCGTGCCCCAAGCCCTTTGCGCGAGCCGGAGTATGGCCGTGCCGCTCCGGCAGGCTTGCGGCATCTGCGCCATGAAGGCTTCGGGCAAGCCCTGACGCGCTCCCGTTGCGGCGTTCTCCGGCATATTCCGGCTGAAGGGCGTTTTTTTGCGAACGAAGCTCACGAACGATCGCAGAAAAAGGCCCTTGAAAACGCGGTATTGTGATGGAACAGCTTCTCGGGCCGGATTTTTCTGTCTTTCGTTGCGTATGCCATATGCGGCGCATGAGCCGTATGCGCCTGCCCTGTACAGACGCGCAGAGCGGCGGGCGCAACACAAGACACGGTTCATGTTTTGCCGTATGGAACTCCGCAGACGCGGGGGAGGCTGCCTGAGCCTCTATTCGGAATCGTCTTCTTCCTGAAGGGCGTCGTGTACGGCGTCGGTAAAGATGCCGTAGGCAACGCGTTCGATTGCCGCTTCCGGTTCGTAGGTGAACACGGTATCGGGAATTTCCTCCGAGTGTTCGCAGTAGTCGTCGAAACGGGCGGTATATTCGCTTATCAGACGTCCTACCTCCCGCACGATGGGATCTTCCGGCTCGTCGTCTTCGCTTTCGTCGCTTTCTTCATAGCGATCGAGAGCCGCAAGTATTTCTTCCTCACTCAGATTCAGAAAATCTGCTCCGGCTTTGACCTGATTCATATCCGCTCCGTAGTGTCAATCGTTATGGTATGTTGTGCAAAGCCTGTTTCACTGCGCCCTGCATCTGTTCCACGGTATAAATATCGCGCAGAATAACCGGAGATCCTGCCTCACTGCCTGCGGGAAATATGGCCAGCATGGGAATGCTTGCGCTTCCCAGAGCTTTCAGCAGCGTTTGCCCGGAGGCATCGTCACGGGTCAGGTCGACGCGAATCGGCGTCAGAGTATTACGCTCCAGCAGAGGACGCAAGTGTTCCGGCGTCAGCGTCGTGCGTTCAAGCACCTTGCAGGTAGGACACCAGTCTGCGGTAAATTCGACAAAGAGAGGCGTTTTACCGAGCTGGGCACGGAAAAACTCCGGCGAATACTCCTTCCATGCGATTTCCTGTTCCCTGTCCGGGAAAAAGCCCAGCCTTACGGCGGCGAGCGGCAGCGCAAGGCACAGCGCAAGGATCAGAAGTCTGCGGACGCCCTTTGCCCGGAGTTCCCCCCAGGTTCCCCATATCCACGCGCTGAGGGCAAGGGTGAAAAGCAGCGTCAGGGCGGGGAACATCATCGTCGAGGGGAGAATGGTCAGAAAATAAAGACAGGTTCCCAGCAGGAAAAAGCCGAGCAGCCGTTCCACGGCCAGCATCCAGCCTCCCGGGCGCGGCAGGTGCGCCGCTATTCCGGGCCATATCGTCATCGCAAGATAGGGGAGGGCCATGCCCACGCCTGTGGCGGTAAATACCGTGATCAGGATCACCCAGCCCTGCGTCAGGCTCCATCCGAGAACGCCTCCCAGAAGGGGGCCGCTGCACGGCGTGGCAAGGAGCGTTGCCAGCAGTCCGGTCAGAAAGGCGTTCGCCCGGGGCATACGTTCTTCCTGCCCGCTCTGAGAGCCGCGCAGATCGAGTACCGGCAGATGAAAGACATCGAACATCGTCAGGGCAAGGAGGAAGATGAGGCCCAGCATGACGAGCAGGAATACGGTATTCTGGAAAAGCTGCCCCCATGCGTATCCTGCAAAGGCAAACAGGAGGGCAAGAATGACGAACCAGAATAAAATCCCCACAGCGAACCAGAAATTGTGACGCCGGAATCTGTACAATGTTTCCGGCGAGTTTCCTCCCTGAAGCAGCGCGTTGATTTTCAGGGCAATGACCGGCAGAACGCAGGGCATGACATTCAGAATCAGCCCTGCCAGCATGCCGAACGCAACGGCCTTGCCCAGACTCGTGACTTCCAGAGAGGTCACAAAGGCTCTGGGGCTGAATTCCGGCAGTTCTCCGGATGCCGGGGCCGTTTCCTCCTTCCGCAGCGTTTCGGATTCGGGAGCTGTTTCCTCCCTGTAGGCGGAAAATACCGAAGTCTTGGCGGCGGACAGTGCCTGTCTGGAGCCGGCGAGAGGGGCTGCTCCGGCAGGCGGGACAGCCTCCCGCTTCAGAAGTTCCGTCTCTTCAGGAAAGAGGTCGGTAAAAAGCGGCAGTTCCGCAGGCAGTCCGGGCACGGAAAGCGTACTCCGTATGGGAACACAGCGTAGTTCCGAACATGCCAGCATATTGACGCGGAGCGTACTGCCGGACGGAGGAAGATCCTGCGGGAACAGCAGAAGAACTACAGACTGACCTTCAAGTATGCGAACCGTTTTTTCCGGCTCGAATATGTCCTGCGTTTCCTTCCCCTGCGGATACAGAATCTTCGCCCCGGAAACAGGGGGATCGAGGGATAGTTCAAGCGGATATACCCCGCCCGGAGAGTCGTGGGCATAGCTGTGATATGTGTCCGCAGCCTTCATCAGCAGCACAAGGCCGGGGATATTTTTCCCGTCCGCAGCGCTGCCTTCAGCTCCGGGCGCAGAGGCGGGGAGCCGCGTCCAGCTCAGGGAAAAGGCGTATGGAGAGCCGTCTTCCTCCGCCGCAGACGATACGGCGGAAAACATGCAGAAAAGGGCGGCAAAAGCCCAAAAACAGACAAGAGAAAGATATTTTTTCATAAGAAAACCATAGAATCTTTTAAGACAAAAATCAAACGGGAAGACGGGAGGGACAGCTCTCCGTTTCGGGTTTTTCGGGTACGGAAAGGCAGGCCTGACCCGTCAGTCCCTTCTCCGTTCCCGCACCTGGAGCGTCGTCGGCTCAAACGGCATCAACGCTTTATCGCAGGCCTCGCCCCTGCGCTCGGGGGGCTTCCTCATACCGTTTAGCGGCGTTTGAAGCCGCACTGCCTCGCCCCCTGCGTTCAGGAGGGCTGCCTGGCCGGGCTGCCTTTTTCTGCCGTATGTCTGCCCCGGGCAGAGGGAATACGGCATACGGAGCAGGGGGCGGCAAATGCCCCGCGCACCTCAGTTTGCCCGAATGTTCCGGGGCCGTTGAAAAGCAGACGGGAACAGGCGGTGTGCCGACAAGGAAGATACGACATCATCACTTTTTAAAATCCGGCTATTAAATGCTTGACGGAACGGAGTCTGTTCTGTATAAACCGGAACTCGCATCGGGTCATTAGCTCAATTGGTAGAGCAGCTGACTCTTAATCAGTTGGTTCGGTGTTCAAGTCACCGATGACCCACCAGAAGAAATCAAGGGCTTACAGAGATTCTCTGTAAGCCCTTTTTCGTGTCCTCCTGATTTCTCCCCGGAGTTTCCCTGATGTTTTCCGAAGGAACGGACTCAGGGGGCATCACTGGAAAAATGGCAGACTATCCTTTCGGGAAGCATCTGCGGGGCGGTATGAACTCTTCGCTCCCGCGTTGCGTCTGCCTTTGCGTCAGCCACAACGCAAATCTGCATCCGTTTTCTCCGATACGGGCGGCTTCCAGGGCAGACTGAACGCAGACCGGTTGTTTTGAGCCTTAATATCGGAAATGAACTTCAGGAGTCGGATAATGCCCGGCTTTTTATCGGGCCGATTCATATCCGCAGACGGAAAATCTTTTCTGCCTACGCCTGTATGAATATTCCGTCCGGAACATGAAAGCGTTCCGCCCGCTTCCGGCGGAAAAGCCGGCCCTGGGGAAGGCCTGTTATAAGTAATGAAGCAATGCCGCAGCTGCCCGGATCGTATTCAGAACATGCAGCATGGGAACGTATGACGGTATGCGGAGGGCAAACGCCGGCAAGTCGCGCAGGATGTAAAGGTCATGAAGGGGACGGAGCCGTTCTCTTGTGTCGCCGTTATCCGTGATGTCTGGAGGGGGGGCGGAGGAAAAGCGGTCGCATCTTTTCCCTTTCCGCAGTGTCCCGAACAACAGACGCCGGGGGAAGAAAGATCTCCCTCCGGCGTCGTCTGCGTTCAGGCCGCTGCGGGAAAGTTCCGGCTCAAGGCACAAAGGCCGGAATCTTCCTTACGGCTATGCCGCGTATCAATGCTGCTTGAGTTCTTCCACAAGTTTTTGCAGTTCAGAAGCCTGTCTGGCGAGTTCCGTCACGGCCTGAGCGGATTCCTGCATGGTTTTGGCTGTTCTGCCTGCAATGTCGCTCATTTCTGCGACGGAGTGATTAATGTTGTCGCTGGTGGCGGACTGTTCTTCAACAGACGTTGCAATGGCATTAACCTGATCGGCAGTACTGTCCGCCATGCGTACGATTTCCTGAAGAGCTTCGCCGGACTGGTTGATCAGCGTCGTAGCGTCGTCGATGGCCTTTGCGGCAAGGTCGACCTGAACGATACTTTGCTTGGTGCTGTTCTGCATATCCACGACGGTCTTGTCCACTTCCGCGGTCGAACTCATCGTTTTTTCCGCAAGCTTGCGTACTTCGTCAGCCACAACGGCAAAGCCTCGCCCTGCTTCTCCTGCGCGGGCGGCTTCTATGGCCGCATTGAGGGCGAGCAGATTGGTCTGATCCGCAATATCGGAGATGACCTCCATGATCTGGGTAATGGCCTTGGCGTTTTTGTCGAGCTGATTCATATCCGTCTTGAGCTGGAGGGCCTGCTGACGGACGATGTCTATACCGCTGATGGCCTTGTGAACGATTTCTTCCCCTGCTTCGGCCTTGGTACGGGTAGTGGCGGAGGCTTTGGAAGCGTCTTCGGCATTTCTGGCTACTTCCAGAACGGCCGAGTTCATGGCTTCCATGGCGGTTGCCGTACCGGTTGCGCGTGAGGCCTGATGTGCGGCATCCTGTTCGGATTGCGCTATGTACTCCGAAAGACTGTTGGCGGCGGAGGCGAGGGTTTGGGCCATTTTTTCGAGCTGGTCGGCCGTGGTGAGAATACGGACTCTGTTTTCTTCCATTTCCTGAATATCGACAAGGGAACCGCAGGCCCGAATGGGATTTCCGTGCTTGTCGCGGGTCACGCCGCCGCTGGCTCTGAACCAGCGATAGCTGTTATCGCGGGTACGCAGTCGATAGTTGACGATATAGCCGCTAGTCTTGCCCTCAAGAGCTGCGGTGAATACGGCAAACGTATTGTCTACGTCGTCCGGGTGGAGACGATCCGTCCATGAACTCACGACATCGGGAAATTCTTCCTTGCTCCTGAAGCCCAAAAGGTGACGAAATTCGTCAGACCATGTCCATTGGCTTTTGGGAGACATGGGATCGCCGTTGGCAAGCACCACATCCCAGAGGCCGACACCGGCCGAGCTGCTCCATACGTCGAGGATTTCCTCGCGCTGATGGCTTTCGTTAATATCCACAAGAGAACCGCAGGCGCGGATGGGACGACCGTTCCTGTCCCGGGTCACGCCGCCGGTGGCTCTGAACCAGCGATAGGTATTGTCGCGGGTGCGCAGACGGTAGGTGACGTCATAGCTGTTTGTCTTACCTTCAAGCGCCGCGCCGAAAACGGCAAAGGTATGGTCGATATCTTCCGGATGAAGGCGATCCGTCCACGAATTCACGACGTCGGGAAATTCATTTCTGTTTCTGAAACCCAGAAGGCGGCGGAATTCGTCGGACCATGTCCAGTGACTTTTGGGAGACATGGGATCGCCGTTGAAGAGTTCCACATCCCAGAGGCCGACGCCGGCCGACGTACTCCACATATGTACAAGAATTTCATTGCGCCGGTCTTTTTTGAAAATATTCATGAAACCATTCCGTCCTGTGTCTGTCAGCAGACTTTCCGAAGATGCTCCGATTGAGGCCGCCGTTGCAATGTATGATGCGACCCGGAAAATGGATATCTGCATCCAGAGAAGAAGATGATGCGAAAAAAGTCTTTTCGCACAGAGTTGCCGGTTAATGCGTCATATCCCTCCGGCAGTCGCCTCTCCGTGTCGGAGGAGCGGGTACAGGGGGAGTGCGCCAATCCTTTTTCCCGACGAAGTGTATTCATTTCAGTTTTTTTTTCAATATGTTCCGGTACAGGGGGGATACGCGGCAGAAGCCGGACACCGTGCCGGTCGGCTTTTCTGCAGCGGGATTTTTTTATGCTCGCCGCACCTGATTTTTGGGTGACGGGAAGCAGGAAAAAAAATTTTGTACTTCCGCCTTACTGTTCCATAAGGAAAATCGGCAGACAGATTTTCTGTATATCCGCCTGTCAAATGGACGGCCTGCGGCTCTCTGCAGAAAGAGAACAAGGATCGCGTCGTATCCGAATCTTGTGCCCGCAAGTTATTTTCTGCGGCGTTCCATACAAAAATATGCCGGAAACAATGCGGAGAATTCGAATGATGTGCTGATTCAATATAGAATCGTCAATATGCGTACAGATTGCAATCATT
>DWXS01000074.1 GCA_019119045.1 Candidatus Mailhella merdavium
AATATGGTAAAAGGAACACAGGATACACCTGCAGATCCCAAAAAAGCAAAAGAACTCGCATACAGTCCTGAATATATATCGAGTACTCATGATATCATGACGCTTCTTGATATTTTTTATGACGATGTAAATAATATTGTAAAAGCAAATACACAGGAATTTGAAAACAAAATAACATATTATCTTGCATTAGCACTCATCATATTCATAATATTCACGATAATTATAGTAATGATACGAGTATATACCTATATATACGTATATACTCCAATAAATAAAATTACCCAATTCGCAAATACCATAATAAATGGAGATATTACAAAACGTATCAATAACAATATCAATAACGAAATAGGAAAATTATGCTTTACACTTAACCTTATGCTGGACAAACTTGAAAATGAAATAGTAACAAGCAGCACAGATCCGCTTACTCATCTCTGCAACAGAAGATTTTTTGAAAAAAAACTGGAAAACTTTAAACTTTCCTATGAATATAAATCACAAATCTTTTCCATTCTCATGCTGGATATAGACTTTTTTAAAAGTGTGAATGACCGTTTCGGTCATATCTGTGGAGACGACGTATTGCGATGTTTTGCGGAAAAGATGCGCAGTTGCTGCAGGAGAGATGATATTGTCGCCCGTCTTGGCGGAGAAGAGTTTGCCATCCTTCTCCCCATGCCGGCCCCCGGAGCAGCCATACTTGCAGAGCGTGTCCGCGCTACCATAGAAAATACAAAGATGCTCCCGGATGGAAGCGTCGTGACATGCAGTATCGGTGTGGCCCAGTACGCCCCCGGAGAAAAAATGGAAGAATTCCTCGACCGGGCGGATCAGGCCCTGTATCGGGCAAAACGCGAAGGACGGAATCGCGTCTGTATTTCAGAAAAAGACATCCCGAAAAAGCTTGAATGAAAAAGCATCGTCAGTCGTGCGCAAAATGTTCGACGGCAGAGAGCCCCGTATGCAATGAGCGTTGCCAGAATCTCGGGAAGCGGCTCTTCGCAGGCGGGACTGCGCTGAAACGACCAGGTTGCACCGGCTTTCAGCAGAAAACGTATTCTTCAGCACTCACAGATTGTTCAACTCCGACGGATGAAAGACTTTCTCCGTGCCATGGGACAGGAAGGACAAACAGGAAAAAATTCCCTGTCGCCGGATCTGACCGTTCATCAAGTTTTTTCTGCCGGGAGCGTATCCCGAGACTGTCGCCGACATCAAACGAAATGGAGCTGCTGTTCCAGCAATGTATCTTTGATGCGCCCACCGTTCGACATTCCCTCACACAGCCTGCTCATGACAGCCTGAGGGGACAGATTCTGTACCATCACCATACAGAAAGACAGCATAAAATTTTCTGAGGTACATGTTCTGCCTGCCCGCAACGGCTCTTTTCCTGCAGCGACAGACGGTTTGAACGCCGTCATGGAATGCTGCCGGAAAATGATTCGCGGCATATTAAATGGTCTTCCCCCTTTCGTCGCTGACCGATCGCGCCCGACCTTTCCGGGACAGAACCTTTACTCACTTCGTCCCTGAAAGAACACAGCGAACGCAAAAAGGGGAAGACCTTACTCAGGCAGAGATGCTGGCAGGACAACACGCCGGTCTAAAAGGATTCCGCCAGAACCTGGATGACATGCTTGACCTCGATATCGGGGCGTTCTCCGCGACGAATACCGTCCCGCAACTGCATGATACATCCCGGACAGGCCGTTGCCACGCAATCTGCACCACTCGCCACTATGTTTTCTATTTTGCGGGACTGGATTTTCTTGGATAAATCCATGTGCGTAAGGCAGTAGGTTCCGCCCAGTCCGCAACAGGCTTCAGGATGAGCCATTTCCCGTATCGGAGCGCGAACAGCCTCCGTCAGTACGGCGCGGGGTTCCTTTGTCACCTTCTGAGCCTTCCTCAGATGACAGGGATCATGATAGGTCACGGCGAGAGCCGGCCCCTCGCCCACCAGTGCGACAATTTTTTCCATGCCGACACGGTTGACGAGATATTCCGTCACATCCATAGTTCTTGCGGCGATTTGCTCCGTCAGAGGTCCCAGCTCGGGATCGCCCTCGAACAGTTCTTTGTATCCATGTCGCAACATATGCCCGCCGGAAGCGCACACCACGACAATGGGTTCGTCCGGCTCACCGGCCGTCAGAGCGCGCACGTTGCGTTCCGCCGCCTTACGCACGGCATCACGATCTCCGCTGATGAGCATGGGCATACCGCAGCAGCCCTGCTCGCCGGGAACGCGAACAGCCACTTCCAGAGCGTTGAGAACCTTGACCAAACTGTCTCCGATTTCAGTCATGGCATAATTTGTCATGCAGCCGGTAAAAAAAGTTACCGTCGGCCACTCTTTCCGTCCGGCAAACGACACTCTGCTCCGAAAAGGCTGTGCGGCAATTTTTGGAACATATTGTTTTTCGTCCACGGAAGGCAGGGCAAAACGGCGGTATAAGCCGCTGTCTCCCGGCACTCCACGGAACAGCAGGGGCTGAAACAAGGCTCCAAGCCGAACTTCCGCCCCCAAGGCGGCATTGCTCTGGTTCAGAGCGAAAGCAATGGCTTTCTTGAGTGCAGGCAGTCCCAGTTCCTCGGCGAAGGCCTGCCGGGCGGCGGCTATCACACGATCGGCGCGAGCGGAGCTGCCGCACTGTGCCGCGCAGCCTGTACACAGAAGACAGTTGTCCAGAGCTTCGCGCACATGATCCGTAAATTCCAGTTTACCCTCGGCAAGAGCTTCGGCAATCTGCATCTTGCCCCGGGCGGTATAACGCTCTGCCGGCGTTTCCTTGAATACGGGGCACACCGTACGGCATTCCCCGCATCGAATACACTTGTATAACTCTTCCTTTACAATCTTTTTCAGATTGTCGATGGCGGCTTGTTTCCTGTCGGCCATGGCCTTACTCCTTGGGCATGACTTTACCGGGATTCAGAATTCCCTTGGGATCGAGCAGCTTCTTGAAGCTGCGCATCATCCGCAGCGTCGGTTCGTCGATGTTCCAGTGCAGATTATGCACCTTGACACAGCCGATGCCGTGTTCCGCAGCGATCCGGCCTTCAAGAAAAACGGCGGCCTGTACGACTTCATCCTTGGCTTCCATGGGAAAAGGACGGCCGTCCTTGCCGGTAGTCATTCCAACATGGATATTTCCATCGCCATAGTGGCCGAAATTATAGATGATGATGTTATGCCGCGCCGCAATTTCATCCAGCTTGCGGATCATCTGCGGAATACGCGAAATGGGTACGGAAATATCGTCATCCTCCCACTGATCGGAAATTTCGCATACCGCAAAGGAAAGCGCGCGCCGGGCCTGCCATAATTCCTCGCGTTCAGTTTCGTTCCGCGCCTTGCGGAATGTAATGACGCCACATTTGCGGCAGGCTTCCTCTATGTGTTGTACATCCCCGTCCAGAGCGATATCCGGTCCGTCCACTTCGATCAGCAGCAGCGCGCCTTCTTCGGGTTTCGCCCCGAAATGTATGGCACGTTCCACAACTTCCACAGAAATACGATCGAGAAACTCCAGCGGGGAGGGACGTACGCCCGTGGCGAATATCGCCTTCACCGCCTCGGCTGCATCCTCAAGCGTATGGAACGTAGCCGTCATGGTGCGCACGGCTTCCGGCTTGGGGACGACTTTAATCACAGCCTTGGTAATGACCCCCAGAGTACCTTCGGAACCGACGAAAAGTTCCGTCAGGTTATATCCCACCACGTCCTTGATACACTTGGAGCCGGTACGCACGACCTCCCCTGTGGGCAGCACGACCTCCAAACCCATGACGTAGTTTTTGGTGACCCCGTACTTGACGGCGCGCAATCCTCCGGAATTTTCCGCAATATTGCCCCCGATGGTGGAAAAGGCCGTAGATGCCGGATCCGGCGGATACATCAGACCGAGCTTGTCCACCGTTTCCTGAAGTTCCTTGGTAATGACTCCCGGCTCAACAATAACAAGGAAATTATCTCTGTCGATTTCCAGAATCTTGTTGAAACGATCCATCGCCAGGACCATACCGCCGCACACGGGTACAACTCCTCCCGTGTAGCCGCTTGCCCCGCCGCGGGGCACAACAGGCACTTCATATTCATTAGCCAGTTTCAATATGGCCGCGACTTCCTCCGTATTTTCTGGAGACACCACGCCTTCGGGCATGGCGCGCTTTTCCGCATTGGCGTCATAAGAATAAATGAGCAGATCTTCCGGCGCAAAGGAACAGCGGTCCTTACCGACAAGAGCTTCTATCTTATCCTTGAATTCCTGTTTCAACATATATGCAGCCTCTCTTTCGTGTGATGATTATTCCGAAACCCCTTCGTCGGCCTTTCCGGTCAGACTTAAGGAAAAGAACAGAACAGCGGACAAGGCCAGTCCCGGCCAGACCGGATCAATGGAGAACAGCGCGACTCCCGGCAGGCACTCCCTGCCGAGATACCAGGTCAACACTGTTGCCAGAGACAGAGCAATGCTCCAGAAAGCAGCCCTCTCGGTACTGCGCTTCCAGAAGTATGCTCCCAAAGTAGGCAGAAAAAGACTGGCGGAATTAATGGTGAACGCCATGAACAACAGGCCAATGATATCCCCGATATACCAGGCCACCAGCGCGCTGATTACGCCGACCAGAACAGACGAGGCAATGCTGAGCCATACGATCCGGCGATCCGGAGCGTGGGGATTGATGAAACGCTGGTAAATATCGCGGGTAATATTAGCGGATGCCGTCAGAATGCAGGAACATGCCGTGGACATGATGGCGGCAAGCAGCACTACCAGCATCAAGCCCTTCACCCCGGACGGAAACAGTTTCATGATGACGGTAATAAAGGCATTGGCTCCGTCCCCGAGTTCGGGAAACAGCAACCTCGCCCCCAGTCCCATTATACATACCGATCCGCCGATGCTCACAATCAGCACGGCTGCCAGCAACGTTCCCACCGTGGCGGCATGTCGCGATTTTGCGGAAAAGCAGCGGATATAACTGTCGCTGGAGGTATAGAAGGTCATGACCACACTGAGACACATGCCGATCAGCGACCAGGCGTCAACGCCTTCAAGGCCCGTAAAGCCCGCTGGCAATTCGTTCACGGCGAGACCAGCGTCGCCGACGGCCAGCAGCGTCAGAGGCATTCCTACAAGCGCCGTCCCGATAAAAATCAGCAGGGCCTGAAAACGGCAGGTTTCATCCATGGCAAGAAAGCCCCCCGCCGCCGTATACAGCACCGTCACCGCCGTTGCCACGGAAAACGACAGGCCGAGCGACCAGCCCGTCAGCTGATTCATGATAATGGCAGTGGCCAGCAACTGACTCGAAGTATACCCGATATTGGCGCAGAAGGCCGTTACGGTGCTGACCACCCGACACCGGGGACCGTAATGCTTTTCAATGAAGTCGGGATATGTGATGTGGCCGTATGCGTCCCCGGCATCCTTGATTCTGCCGGTAAAGGTCAGCGCAAAGCATACGCAGCCCAGGGCTATGGCGCAGGGATAAAGCAAAGACTGTATCCCAAGTTCGTACGCCTGTTCGGCAGTATCGAGAATGGTTGCCCCGCCCACCCATGACGCCATCCACAGCGTCATAATGGCAAGAGTGCCCGTGCGCCTGCCGCCGACAAAATATTGGGCCATATCTTTTTGTCTGCGACTCGCACGCCAGCCTATGCCGACAAGAATGCCGAAGTATGCCAGAAGCACGACATAGTCCCATATGTCCATCATATCCCCCCTCAAAAAAAAACCGCCGTGTTTTGCACGGCGGGAAGACCCCGGCTAAAGGGCCGACGCGGCGTCCGCAGCGCGACGCGCAATGCCCCGGCGACGGATCAGAAAGGCCATGAATATGCCCACAACTCCTGATGCGGCCAGGAAGGCAAATATGTACAGATAGCCATCGGTTCCGTAAGTATCGAGCCAACGCCCGAAAAGCGGATTATAAATCATGTCCGGCAGATAGCCGAGCATGGAAGCAATTGCCACAGTAGTTCCCGTAAGTTTGCGCGGCACCCCGGCCTCTTCGATACAGGAATACAGGATGGAGTATGCGGTAAAAGTGACCGCAGCCAGAAGAAGCTGAAGACCTATGACCACAACGGCACTGGTTCCTACAGGAATGAGCATGAAACCTGCCAGCAATGCGGCCATGGCGGCAAAACAGTAGATAAGCACAAGGGCCGGAGACTTCAGCCTGTCGGCAAGAATTCCGCCGAGAGGTCCGCAGGTAAGGCGCAGAAGATGCGTGCGGACAATAGCCAGGACACCGGAAAATGCCATGGTCACCCCAATGACATTGGTCATGTAGGGATTGAAGTAGGATGTGCTGGTATAAATGCCGTGCCCGCAGAAAATCAGCAAGGAGATGACCCAGGTCATGGGTTCCCCAAGCACCTTGAGAATGTCTCTGGTCTGGAATTTATCGTCTTCAGACTGCGTCGTTCCCTCATCAGATTCTGCATAGAAGAAAAACAGTATCACAGAGGAAAAAATACATGCCGCGCCCTGCACATAGATAACGCCTTTCAGGCCGGCAACCTGATCGGCCGCATACAGGCCGTACACCAGCAGCCCGAGCGCCGATACTGCCGCAGAGAACAAACCGACGCCGGCATTGAAAAATCCGTACAGCTTACCCTGCTCTTTTGCGCTTCCAAGCAGGCGTATGGCCTTGATTACCCCGGACCAGAATGCAAAGGCTGTGGTAAATGCCAGCAATACCCATACAATCATGGCCGTATTATACGTCATGTGCATGGCAAATACGAAATTCAGCACGCCCGTGCCAAACAGAGAGAGTACAATGACCCACTTGGCGCTGAATTTATCCGCAACCCAGCCGCCGGGTATGTACAGACACAGGTTCATGATCGTGTAAATGGTAAGCAGGAGACCGGCCTGCTCATTGCTGCAATTCACGCCGGCCAGCAGCTGATCATAAAAAACATATTTTATATAGGGCAGCATGTAACTGGCGGCGTAGCCCAGCGACAGGGCAAATACAACAAAATACTTTCTGAAAAGACTCATTCCCAGTTTCCCTTCCCATAAAGGAATATTCGTTTGTCTGCGACTGCCCGCAGAGGACGGGCAGCACTATATGGAAGACGACATGCCCCTCGACACTGCGATCTTCCCGCCTTTCCTTCAGATTGTCTCGAGACTGGTTGCGCACCGGAACAACACCGGAAAAATTCTGTCTTCCCCCGCCGACGTCCTCTCCTCGAAAAGAGCCGGACAATGCAGAGGTGCAATATATTCCGTACAAACGCATTC
This sequence comes from Candidatus Mailhella merdavium, assembly GCA_019119045.1. Classification (GTDB taxonomy): domain Bacteria; phylum Desulfobacterota; class Desulfovibrionia; order Desulfovibrionales; family Desulfovibrionaceae; genus Mailhella; species Mailhella merdavium. The sequence goes on from DWXS01000074.1 coordinate 7,287, forward strand.
TTCCCGAACCAATCGAGCCACCTGCCGCCATATCTGCCTTTCGCGCGAGCTACGGGAGGCATTCCCGCCATTCCCCGTCACACACGCTCTGGACTCTTCGTAAATTCAGCCCCTTCGTAAGAATGCCTTCGAATCCGGCGTCTGAACAATTTTTCGCCCCTCCCTCTCCGACATGTATCGCGCCTCACGCAAGGGCTCTTGTTTCACATCACATTCGTTCTTCGTCCGGCATAGTGACATGCTGCATCGTAAACACTCTCAGGGCGTTCTCTTCGTCATCGCCTGTTTCCTCCTTCCAGGGTCGCTTTCGGCCATGATTTCCAGTCTCCTCAAAGCAATCCTGAAAATCGTTCCCGAACGGCGCCGATACTCCTCATCACTGCGAAAACATTCAGCATGAAGTCCGGTCGGCTTTTGGGTATTCTACTAGTAGAGTCCCTGAAACAGGTCAAATAATTTTGTATATTCGACTTAATATTCGGATATACGAATTTGTGACTTGAAATACATGCCTTTTCGACTATGATGTGAACAGTTATACCGTTATGCTCAGTTTCCAGCACTTCGGGAGGATATATGCCACTGAGTCGAAGCACGCTGCGCGCCACGGAAATTCTCAGTCTGCTCGCCACACACCCGGACGGAATGACAATCTCGGAAATAAGTGTGGAACTAAGCATGCCGAAAACGAGCGCCTTTGATATTGTTCAGACACTCCGCAAGCAACATTTTCTGCGGGAAAGCCATAAACGGTTCACCATCGGATACATGGCGCACGAGGTGGGCGAAGCCTACCAGCCGGACAAAGACCTGTACGGTATCGTGCGACCTGCCCTTTCTCCGCTTGGCGACGAATTCGGCATGACCGTTTCACTGGTATTTTATGAAGAAGACGGACTCGTTTATGCTCTGGAATATCGCCCTGCGGGTTCGATCATCTCCTCCGGGGCATCCAGCGGACACGGTTTTCTGCATGCCTCGGCTTCCGGCAAGGTTCTGCTCGCCTTCATGTCGGAAGCCAAACGCGCGAAAGCATTAAAAAACATTCATTTCACAGCGCTCACAGAACGCACCATCACCAGCGAAGAAGCCTTCCTGCATGAGCTTGATGAAGTAAGAAAACGAGGGTACGCACTTGATCTGCGAGAATTCAATCCGCTGCAGACATGCGTTTCCGCCCCCATTCTCCAGAGAGGACAGGCCCTCGCTGCCGTTACCCTGTCCGGACTCCAGGTAGACGAAACCCATATTCCCTTCATTGCCAACAGACTGATCCGGGCAACCCGCTCTATTGAAGGCAAGCTGCTGATGCAGGGCAATGTCGACTGAAGCTGCCGAAAGCGGTATTCTCCTGCGGAACGGATTCCATGCAGCCGCCGTAATCTTCGAATACCGCCGTCAGCCTCCCTGCTTCGCCCGGCATGTTTCGGAGCTTCGACAGACGAACCCTGAGCTGATGAGGCTCCATACATCAGAAAAAATACGTCATGAGCGACATATTCGTCGTTGCTCTGCGGCATACTCATGATAAAAGCCACAGAGCTTTCTGTCTCAATGTGTACGAAATCTGCCACAGCTCCGTGAGGTCATGTCCGGCAGACCCAATTGATGCAATCATCACGACGCAACGAGTCGAAGAATTATCGAAAAAGCTTATCGACGCGGCAAACTGCCCGAAAAAGCAGTCGGAAAACTCCGTTCCGTCCGGCCCATATGAGCGGCAATTCCCCCCAAATACAATGAATGGGAGAGGCCAGATCCTGTATAAGGAGAACGAAATATCCGCCGTCCATTTCTCCGCTTAACCAATATACAAAGACAATAAGCGATAAACAGAAGCTGCAAACAGGTCGGAGGCTTGCCCCAGCCCTTGTTTTTTTCATGATGTTTTGATGAGCGTCACGATATTTCAAACTGTCATGAAAGGAGCTGTTCTGCTCTCCAGATGCAGAGCCGCCTCACGAATATTCAGAATTCTGGGCAGAACAATCCGATCCCCAGATTTCACTATCGTGCATGCGCTGCTGTGCAAAGCCAGTCGCTCTCTTACTGGAGGGAACTATGCAATATCTGACCATGGTGCAGATACCCCATTCAAAGGCTGTCTCCTCGCAAACGCTCTTCCTTAACGTATACGCCATGCGAAAACACATCAGAGCAGGAGAAAAACATTTTTATCTTATCCGCTTCGCCGCCCTGCCGTTTCCGGAGGCAACTTCTTCACTGCAAGTCAAATCCTTAAAAAATATAAGCCGTCGATCCTTCAGAATCGACGGCTTATATTATAAATAACGGAAATGCTGCTGGCGTTAGGCGAGCTTGGACTTTGCCAATTCGACGAGAGCCGCAAAATCGGCCTTTTCGCGCACGGCAAGATCAGCCAGCATCTTGCGGTTGATGACCACACCGGCCTGCTGCAGACCATACATGAAACGGGAGTAGGAAAGACCGTTCAACCGGGCACCGGCATTGATACGCAGAATCCACAAGCGACGCAGTTCGCGCTTGCGCAGCTTGCGGCCATGGAAAGCATAGGCGAGAGAACGCTCAACAGCTTCACGGGCGATACGATACAGACGACTGCGACCGCCGCGGAACCCCTTGGCCATATCCAGATATTTCTTGTGCCGACGATGGGCAGCAAGACCTCTCTTTACACGCATGGAAATCCTCCATTTCTTCTGTCCGACGAGGCGGAGATCAGGCCAGCCGGACACTGCACCTCATTATAGAGGCGATAAAACATTCTACTCCTGCTTCATCCCTGCCAGCTTTCCAACAAAGAAAGCCGACGCCTTCCGTACGAAACTTAGGCGTAGGGCAGCAGACGCTTGACAGCCTTGAGGTTCGTGCTGTCCACCAGGGCACTCTGTCCCAGACGCATACGACGCTTGGCATCCTTTTTGGTAAGGATGTGACGCAACGCCTGACGACGACGGCGGAATTTGCCGCTTCCGGTGGTGCTGAAACGCTTGGCTGCGGACCGGCTGGTCTTCAACTTGGGCATATCCAACTCCTTAATGACATTATAGCGAAGGGGATGAATCCCCTCATCCGACCGCCTGCATGACAGGCGGAATTTGGAAGTATTCCTTTTTTTTGCTTCTTTTGCAAGCAAAAAAATACTCTCCGTAAACAGAACTCAACTCGAACAGATCCATCATCTTTTTCTGAAAACATGCAGATCTGTCAAAGACGGAGCGGAGGAAAGATTTCAGGACTTACGGGGCAGAGGCATGAGCAGCATCTGGAGAGTACGCCCTTCGGCACTCGGTTCCTGCTCTACCTTCCCTACGTCGCGAGTATCCTCAATCACGCGATCCAGAATGCTGTGTCCACGATCCTTGTGAACAATTTCCCGTCCTCTGAAGAATACGGTCACCTTACAGCGGTCACCGTCTTCAAGAAAGCGACGGATATGGCGCAGCTTGGTTTCGTAGTCATGGTCATCCGTTTTCGGACGAACCTTGATTTCCTTAATCTGCACCACAGACTGGTTGCGTTTGGCTTCCTTTTTCTTCTGCTGCTGTTCGTATCTGAATTTGCCAAAATCCATGATACGACAGACGGGAGGCTCCGCAGTTGCGGCTACTTCCACCAGATCGAGGCCGGCCTCTCTTGCGAGCGCAAGAGCTTCCATCTTGGGAAGAATACCGATCTGCTCGCCTTCTGCACCAATCACCCGCACTTCACGGGCACGAATCTGATCGTTCCGACGAACCCCATCCTGAGGCGCATCGCGCCGGGGTCTCATGTTAGGAGAAGCTATAGCTCATCCCTCCGCGTTTGAAAGGTTCCTCACTGTCTGCCCGGATCATGGCCGCCACATCTTCCAGCGAACGGAAGCCGACGTTTTCTCCCGAGCGCAGGCGCACGTTGACGCCCTCCTCCTGCACTTCCCTGTCACCAACAACAAGGATATAGGGAATTTTGGCAAGCTGGGCCTCACGAACCTTGAAGCCGAGCTTTTCGTTGCGAGTGTCCGTCTCGACGCGTACACCGAGTGCGGCGAGCTTTTCCTGGGCTTTTTTCACATATTCAAGCTGATCGTCGGTGACGTTGAGAATTCGGGCCTGCACAGGAGCAAGCCAGGTGGGGAATGCACCGGCATAGTGTTCCGTAAGGACGCCGATAAAGCGTTCCAAAGACCCGAGAATTGCTCTGTGAACCATGACGGGACGATGCCGCTCTCCATCCTGTCCCACATATTCGAGATTGAAACGTTCGGGAAGCGTAAAGTCCACCTGAATGGTGGAAAGCTGCCACTCGCGACCGATGGCGTCAGTCACTTTAATATCTATCTTGGGACCGTAGAAAGCTCCGTCCCCTTCATTAATCTGATAGGGCTTGCCTTCTTTCTCCACCGCCTTGATCAGCGCGTTGGTAGCCAGTTCCCACGCTTCATCCGATCCTATGCTGTCGTCAGGCCGGGTAGAAATGAAGATGCGGTAGGAAAAGCCGAACAAATCCATCAGATCGGCGGAAAGATGCATCACTCCGATGATTTCGTCTTCCAATTGTTCAGGCGTACAGAGAATATGCGCGTCATCCTGTGTGAACTGACGCACCCGCAGAAGACCATGCAGGGTACCGGATTTTTCATGACGATGCACAACGCCCAGCTCAAAAAAACGCAAGGGCAGATCACGGTAGGAATGCAGGTGCTGATTGTAGATCAGCATATGCCCCACGCAGTTCATGGGCTTCACACCATGGACATCGCCTTCAATCTCCGTGAAGTACATATTGGCGCGGTAATGATCGTAGTGACCGGATTTTTCCCACAGTTCCCGACGCAGGATCTGCGGCCCCTGCACCAGCTGATATCCTCTTTTCAGGTGTTCGCGACGCAGGAAGTCTTCCAGTATGGTACGCAGCAGCATTCCGCGCGGCAGCCAGAAAGACATGCCAGGAGCAACATCTTCATGGAAGCAGAACAGATCAAGCTCCTTGCCGAGCTTACGGTGATCGCGTCGCTTGGCTTCCTTAATCCGGTCGAGATATTCCTTGAGGGCTTTTTCATCCCCGAAAGCCGTGCCGTAGATACGGGAAAGCATGGGATTCTTTTCATCACCGCGCCAGTAGGCTCCCGCCACGGACAGCAGCTTGAAGGCCTTTGCCAGTCCGGTACGCGGCAGATGAGGCCCCCTGCACAAATCGAGAAAATCTCCGCAGCGATACAAAGACACGGTATCCGCGTCAATTCCTTCGATAATTTCCGCTTTATATGTTTCGCCCATAGAGGAGAAGAGCTTTACAGCGTCGGCTCTGCTCATTTCCGAACGTTCAAAGGGAACGTCGGAAGCGACGATTTTCCGCATCTCTTCTTCAATGGCGGGCAAGTCTTCCACAGTAAAGGGACGCTTCACATCAAAATCATAATAGAAGCCGGAATCAATGGAAGGCCCGATAGTCACCTTTGCGTCGGGGAAAAGACGCTGAACGGCTGCCGCCATGATATGTGAAGTCGAGTGACGCAGAAGAGCCAGACCGTCCGGTTCATCGGCAAATACAGGCGCAACGGAACGCGCGCCTTCGGGCAGAGGAGAGGAAAGATCCAGCAGCTTCTCGCCGTCAGCGAGAGTTACCCGCGCGGCCAGAGCCGCCTTGAACTGCTTGCCAGAAAGACCGAGCTTCAGGGCTTCGCCACAGCTTGCTCCGGCGGAAACTTCCACGGAGCTGGAATCGCCCCCCGCGTTGATCACGGAAATCAGCATGACATACTCCCCAAAAGCACAAAGCATATCCGCTCTGCGCATAAACCAAGAAAGGGGAGGCGCGAACCTCCCCCTTCCCAATGTCTTTTTATGGTAGGCACGAGCAGACTTGAACTGCTGACCCCTTCCGTGTCAAGGAAGTGCTCTGCCACCTGAGCTACGCGCCTGTACCGTTCGGTGAGAACCTCTTTTATTCGGCTCTGCGTCCTTCGTCAAGCATTTTTTACGGCAATATGAAATTTTCCGTTTTTCCGTCGGAACCATCGTGGGGCGCAGGAATTCGATCTCTCCGGATATACTTGCCTTATCGCTTGAAACATGAAACACACACTGTGCCGGAGATATTCGCGCCTTCCATCAATATGGGGGGGGGCTGAATGTCCGACAGGAAGTCTCGACAATGTATGAAAAGCATACCCGGCTTATCTCTGACGGCTCTTCCCGCGACAACATTGAGCCCGTTTTTGCGGCCGACCGCGTCTTTCTTGTCGCTCCTTCTCTTCTCGAACGGCATGAGAAGAAAGCCTTTCGCCTGCCTTCATACTGCCCGGAAAGAGAAAAAGGAATCAACGTACCACGCACGCTCTGCGGAAAATGCCGCCTGCACGGCCGCGCCTGCTCCGTATGAGAACGCCCTGCCGCCTCAACCACGCTGCCTGCGCGCCTGTAACGAAGCGGGGGACAGGAACTTCCTGCGTTCACCTTTTCCCGGTCATACCAAGGAAAAAGGCCCGGGGACATGTTCCTCTTCCGTCTACCGCTCGGCATAAATAAAATCCATGTCTCGGAGGTTCCATGTCACAACATCGAGCTATCATCAAAATCAACGAGGAGCTTTGCAACGGCTGCGGCGCCTGTCTTCCTTCCTGTGCCGAGGGCGCACTCCGGATCGAAGGCGGAAAATTGCGCCTGATTGCCGACAAACTGTGCGATGGTCTGGGAGCCTGCCTGGGTTCCTGCCCGCGAGGTGCGCTCAGCATCGAACAGCGCGAGGCCGATCCTTTTGAAGAACCTGCATCTGCCCACGCCTGTCCTTCGGAACAGCCCGTCTCCGCGCCAGCACAGGCTCCCCGCGCCGTTTCCTCCGGCACGGGACAGAGCAACTGGCCCATCAAGCTGGCCCTTGTTCCTGCGGCGGCCCCCTTCCTGCACGGCGCGGAAATTTTTCTCACCGCAGACTGCGCACCGGGAGCCTGCACGGACTTTCACTCACATTTTCAACATTCCGGCCCTCTGCTGCTCTGCTGCCCGAAACTTGAGCAGCGCGCGGAAATGATACAACGACTTGCCGCTCTGATCCGCGAATCTGCCCCCGCCGCTTTCGTTGTCGTCCGCATGGAAGTCCCCTGCTGCGGTATTCCGGAAGTGCTGGCCGCCGCCCGGAAAGAATCGGGAAGCAATGTTCCCGTACGTGTCACGGTGCTGGATCGCTTCGGTCAGGAAGTATCGCCCCTCAACGGGCCGTCGCTGAAGCCGCTGCGCTGATTTTCTCCGTATCCGGACGTTTAAGGAGCAACAGCCCCGCATCCTTTCCCCGTTACCGAAAAGGTACTGTGCTTATGGATTCATCCTCTTCCCTCCCCCCGAGACCTACTCCTGAAGTAGCACAACGTATCGAAGAACTGCTCCGCGAACAGCTCGCGGAACGCGGCGTCAACCCGGGAGCCCTTCTCCCCGAAGAAATTTCCCGTCATATGGAATGTCACATTGCGCAAGACAACAGCATGACGTATTTCTGGAAAGGGGAAGCAATACTGCATGTCATGCCGGAAATCCGTACGGATTCCGTACTCTGGCGCATGTTCACCCGGGACGACATGCCTGATATGCCCTCTCCGGATAGATCCCGGGAGGTCTGATTCTCCATTATTAACCGAAACCAACAGGATCTTGTCATGATACATGCGCTGCAATGTGTGGGGAACACACCTCTCATCCATCTGGAAAAACTATCCCGCGAATGCGGAGCGCAAGTTCATATCAAACTGGAAATGCGCAATCCCGGCGGCTCCATCAAGGATCGTGCGGCCAGAGCCTATATTGAAGACGCTTTCGCACGCGGTCGGCTTGCTCCGGGCGGAACCGTGGTAGAAGCCACCAGCGGCAATCTCGGCATAGGTCTGGCCTTTGTTTGTGCGGCCCTGGATCTGCGTCTGATCCTGACCATGCCCGCATCGGCCAGCAAAGAAAGAATGATTCTCCTGCGGGGCATGGGAGCGGAACTGATTCTGACGGATGCAAAACTCGGGATGCAGGGCGCGCTGGACAAGGCGGAAGAAATTCTGCGCACCACCCCGGGAGCCTTCTGGCCGCGCCAGTTTGACAATCCTGCCGGGCCTGCCGTCCACTATAAAACAACTGGACCGGAAATTGCCGCCGCGTGTCGAGAACAGGGGTTTGAACCCGCGGCCTTTACCGCCGGCGTAGGTTCCGGGGCAACGCTCTGCGGCACGGCAAAATATTTGAAGGAACACTATCCTTCCCTTTCCGCCTTTGCCGTTGAACCCGCAGAATCGCCTCTTCTTTCCGGCGGAAAGGCCGCGCCTCACGGCATTCAGGGCATCGGCGCGAATTTCGTACCAAAGGTGTATGATCCCTCCGTAGTCGACGGTGTGCTTGCCATTCCCACAGAAGAAGCGAAACAGACCGCCCGCCTTCTGCTCCAGCGTGAAGGCGTGAACGCCGGCATCTCTTCCGGGGCAAATCTGCGGGCCGCCATGCTGCTGGCAAGCCGTCCTGAATTCAAGGGAAAACACATTGTCACCATCGCCTGCGATACGGGCGAACGCTATCTTTCCACGGATCTCTTCCCCCATGACGACAATGGGGCGGCCCATTGAGGATACCCATGAACTGTGAAGAACCGCGTGCAATCACTCCTGTTCGGGTGACAGGCCTCGACGACGTCGCCTCCGCGCTGTGCCGACCGGAATCTCTGGATTCCGTATTGCACGGTACGCTGTGCGATGCTCCGCTGCCGGCTTATGACAAACTCAAGGAAATTCTCGACAGACTCAAGGCCGTACTTTTTCCCGGCTACTTCGGCCCTTCGCGCGTACACATGGAGTCTCTCCGCTACCATGTGACCGCCAATCTGGACTCGATTTATCGCCTGCTGGCCGAACAAATCCGACGCGGAGGCTGCTTTGCCGGAGCAGATTATACAAAAGACTGCCCGGGCTGCGAAACAACCTCCATGGATATCGCCATGCGCTTCATGCGGAAGCTCCCCGAAATCAGAAGACTTCTGGCACTGGACGCTCAGGCTGCATACGAGGGAGATCCTGCCGCATCAAGCCCGGGAGAGACCATTTTCTGCTATCCTTCCATGCAGACCATGATCCACCACCGCATCGCTCATGAGCTTTATCTGCTGAAGGTGCCGGTCATTCCCCGCATCATTGCCGAAATGGCCCATTCCGCAACAGGCATTGACATTCATCCCGGCGCCCACATCGGCGAGAACTTCTTCATCGACCACGGAACGGGCGTTGTCATCGGCGAAACCTGCATCATCGGCAGGGGCTGCCGTCTCTATCAGGGAGTTACGCTCGGCGCGCTTTCCTTCCAGAAGGCGGACGACGGAACGCTGGTCAAGGGACTGCCTCGTCATCCCATTCTGGAAGATAATGTCACGGTGTATGCAGGAGCTTCCATTCTCGGACGTATCACCATCGGCGCAGGCTCAGTTATCGGGGGCAATGTCTGGCTGACCCGAAGCGTTCCTCCCGGCAGTAAAATCGTTCAGGCCAGCGGAGCAAAAGCCAAGCCCGGCGAGCTGCTCGGAAAAAAAACGGATTCAGAAAATCCCGCATAAATACCTTCCGGCGGCGACCGGGAGGCTGCCGCCGGATCAAAATCACACGGAACAAGAGCCTTCCGTTTTTTTTCTGCTCGAAGCTGCAAAGGCTATATTGTGTACGGTCAGGATTCCCAACAGACGAGTCCATGAACGCGCCAGCAGTTCTCGGCAATAACTCTTGTCCGGCCCTTCCGGACTATTTTCTCCTATAATATCACTGCAGTGGATACTGCCCCATTTTTCTTCACACACGGAGCGGAACCAGTCCACAAACTCTTCCTGGACTATTTTGGCTTCCGGCATGGCTACCCCGTCCTCGGCGTCCGGCCCGACCAGATAGGAAAGGACGCAACAGCCCCCCGTAAGTATGCCGCAGGCATCGCCGCTCTGGCCTATGCCATGACACAGCCCGGCCAGGGAGCGCACAAGATCGGGATTTTCCCGCCCCTGCGCTCCGAGAATGAGCAACGCGAGAATCTGACTGCAGCAAAATCCTTTTTGCGACAGGGTAAAAATAGCCCTTTCCAGCGGCTCCAGCGCATCCATACCCCGAACCTCTCCTTTACAGACTTGAGGGAAAAATCCTCCCAACCTATTCCTCTGCGCTCAAGTTGGACGCAGCACCGTCAATATTCCGCCAAAGAAAACAATCTCTCACAGGATACCCTTTATTTTCTTTGATATGTCTACATTGGCACGTTTTATGCTTTTCTCTGGTTGCGTCCGGATCTTTCCGCGTTTTACGTTTCTGAAATCAACCATCTCACCATTATAGAAAAAGCATGTCTGTCGAAAAAAATCAAAAACAATATGGCCGGGACAGCTCTGCGGATATCTCCGCCCTGAATCTGATTTGCGCCGCTCCTTCCTTTGAAAAGGACGCACTTCTGTCCCGAACTCAAAAACGGCTTCTTCTCCTGAATGAGCCTGCAGACAGCTTTCAGCATGAAAAATGCAGGGATTTTTCCCCTCCTTTTTCCAGCCCTTCCATACCGGAGTTTCTGCTGGGCGTTCTTCCGGCTGCTTCACAAACGCTCCAGTAAATATTGCTGAAGGGCGGCGTATTCGGGATACGGCTTGTCTTGCGACATCGCCATTCGCCTTTCAGCCAATCTAGGGGCGTTCATTGCCCTCGCTGGACGCAAGCATGGCTGCCTCAAGAACATTCCGAACATTTTCATCCGAGACAGACTCGCCGGCATAAGAAGGCACGCTGCGGCGTGTCTGCATTGCCGTAAAAATATCCATCAGAGCATGTTTCCCGCTGGGGGAGTGCGGACTGCATATTGCTGGCGGCAAGTCCGGCAATGCGCAACGCGTCTCTTCTTCCCATGTTCATACTGTCACTCCTTGTCTATGCGCGCTCCCTGCTGTTGGGGACACGTTTTACATGGAGAGCATACTACAAAAACATGGGAAAAAATTTCTGAAGGGGCATTGAATAGCGCAGACAGAAAGATGAGACCAAGAGTATGCGCTTTTCCGTTTATGCTCCCGGGGAAGCGTCTCCGGGGCGATGGGGCATTTTTCCCTGCATTTTCCAGATCTGGGCAAGAATCGCGGCCACAGCCTTGTACAGATCCTCGGGAATGGGTTGTCCCACTTCCACCAGTTTATACAGACTCTGAGCCAGAGGACGATTTTCCCGAATGGGCACATGATGTTCGCGGGCAATGAGTTTAATCCGCTCTGCGACCTTATTCATCCCTTTGGCAACGACCAGCGGCGCAGGGCATACGGTGGGATCATAGCGCAGCGCAACAGCATAATGGGTCGGGTTGGTGATGACAACATCGGCTCGGGGAACTTCCTTCATCATACGTTTTGCGATAAAGGCCATCATTTTGTGCCGCTGCTGCTGCTTGATTCTCGGATCGCCTTCTGCCTGCTTGCGTTCGTCCTTGACCTCTTCCTTCGTCATCTTGAGGTTTTCCTCATACTGGTATCGTGTCCAGATGAGATCCACCACGCCTATGACGACCATGGGAGCAAGGGTATACAGGGTCATCTGAAACCCCATATGCAACATATAGGCCCCGAGACCTGCCGCATTTTCGTAGTACAGCGGGAGAAAATTTTCTATTTCACTGCGTATGAACGCATAGGGCACAAAGCCGATGACCGCCGCAAGCAGCGCGCTCTTTCCCAATCGCACAAAGGTCTGGAGAGAAAAAAAGACTCGCTTCAATCCGCTGATGATATTCAGAAATTTAAATTTCGGCTTTAAAATTTTGGTCGACCACAGCTTACCCACCTGTATGCGCAGACAGACGAAGGAACCCAGTGCAAGCAGGAACATGACCGGCAATACCATGATCGCACATTCTTTCACGGCCAGTGTGAAGAGCGTATAGGCACTTTCCTGGGTGACGGGCATGGTTGCCGCATTTGCGAAAAAATAGCGGAATACGCGGGATACATGCTCGACAATAACAGGAAAATACAGGTACATGCCAAGGACTCCCACCACAAGGGTGATGGTCTTGGTTATTTCCTGCGAGCGGGGAACGTTCCCCTCCTTGCGGGCCTTGTTACGCCTTTTGGGCGTTGCTTTTTCTGTTCTGCTGGTATCCTTCATGTCTGTTTCCTCATCTTCCGGGCGGAGTCAACGCACGCAAAAGGTTGAGGAAAAGATCGTCGATGCCCAGCACGTACTGCCGCACATCTTCCGCCAGCATGGAAAAAATAAGAGAAACAAAAATGAAGCCTACCGCGATTTTAATCGGGAAACCTACTTCCATGATATGAATCTGCGGCGCAGCTCTGGTCATGAGGGCCAGGCCAAGCTCTACAAGAAACAGGGAGGCCATGACCGGCCCGATGATTTTCAGGGCAAGGGAAAAGAGCATGGTACTCAGAGCCATAATCTGATGAAAAATGCCGTCCCCGAGGAAAAGCCCCCCCGCAGGAATGTAACGGAACGTCTGAGTAAAGGCATTAAAAAGATAAAGATGGCCGTCAAAACACAGGAATACAAGCAACGTCACCGTGTACAGAAGATGGGCAATGACACCGGTCTGATTGCCGCTGGAGGGATCGGCAAAGGTGATCATGCTGAAGCCCACCTGCATGGCAATCAATTCCCCGCCGGCCTGAACCCCCATGAAAAAAAAACGCAGCGCCAGTCCGAGAATAAGCCCCAGAACCACTTCCCCAAGCAGGATAAGCGCTATGTCGAAGGGATGGGCAGGCATCTGGGTGCCGGACAGGCTCACCGTCGGCCAGATGGCCATTGTCAGAACAAGGCAAAGGGCAGCCTTCCACTGTGCCGGTAACCCGTCCGTCTCAAATACGGGCAATACGAAAAGAACAAGGCTCACCCGCATGAAGGTGAGCAGGAAACTCAACATGGCGTTGGGATCAAAGTTGAAAAGATCCATAGTATCATCCCACGGCCGCACGCAAAAACACTCGCTCGAAATTCCTTGCGCCCGATGTTCAAGAACCGTTCTACAGACCGAGGTTCATGTTTTTTCTTTCCGGTGCGGAGTCTTCCCCCATGTGTTCCTCCGGTAGAATCCTTGTCCTACCGACAGTCGCTTCCCCGGAAATTTTCTTCAGGAGAAGGTAGCTCTCTGCTTTCCGGCTGTCAAAAGCGATCGGCCCGCCAGCCGCGCCGTCCGTTCTACTGCTGGCCGTTGCGAAAGGCGAAACGATGAGGATCTATGCCGTATTTCTTAACTTTGTAGTTAACAATCCGATAACTGGATTTCAGATCGCGGGCTGCCTTGAGCATGTTTCCTCCAGCCTTAATCAGAGCGTCGACCAGCAATTCCTTTTCAAATCTGGCTACGGCATCCCCCAGCGAGAGCCCCGCCTCCGTAGCGGTACTTTCCGCAGTCTGAAGCGAAGGGGGTAAATCGCCGGCACGAATCACCTGATCTCCGGAATACTGCGCGGCACGAAGCAGACAGTTCTTGAGTTCTGAAACATTGCCCGGCCAGTAATAGCGTGTCAGAAGTTCCAGAGCCGGATAGGAAATACGTTTGATTCCTTCTCCCTGTCTCTCTGCGGCATAACGACGCAGCACATGTTCCGCAAGAGGAATGATATCCTCTCGCCGTTCACGGAGGGGGGGAATGCGCAGGGAGGACACTTCCAGCCTGGCCAGAAGTTCCGGCAAAAAGCGGCCCTTTTCGACAAAATCCTCAAGATCCGCCGCAGATGAGGCGATAACGCGGACATCTACATTCACAGGCTCGTCCGCGCCCATCCGTAAGACCTCCTGTCTCTGGATCAGGCGCAGGAGAGCCCGTTGTGCAGAAAGCGTCAGAGACTCCACGGCATCCAGAAAGAGTGTACCGAGGTTCGCCTGCTCAAAAATACCTTTCCTCGTTTGGGAAGCTCCTAAAAAAGACCCTTTCTGATATCCGCACAGCTCTGCTTCCTGATGTTCTGGAGCCAGCGCAGCGCAATGACAGCTCAGAAGAGGCATATCTCTGCGGGGACTGCCGGCATGGATGCGGGCAGCCAGACGATCCTTACCTACTCCTGGCTCTCCTCGAAGGAGGATGGGGGTCCGTCCCTGTGCCATATGCGAGGCAAGGTCAAGAATATGCCGCATGACCTTGGACTGGGAAATAAGCTCGCTCTGCCGTTCACCCTCCGCTCTGGAAACATTTTCCGATTCCTCCTCATTCAGGGGCGGACGATGCTGTCGTGCCATTTCCTCCTGAAGATACGCGGCCTCATTGGCAATGAGAGCTGCAACAACGCGGAGGAAAAGACAGCGCAGCTCCAGATCCTCTCGGGAAAGGAATCTGGTATCGGCGTTGAGCGTTCCGACAACCTCTCCGGGGGAAAGCGCGCCCCCCGTGCTGGACGGAGCAAGGATGGGAACACTGATGAAGGAAAGAGTTCGGAGTTCTTCTTCCGTGCGCTCGAAAAGCAGACTCATGAACAGGGGATGCCCCTGCATTTTTTCTACGATCACGGCCTTGCCGGTGGCGAACACCTGCCCTGTGACCCCGATTCCCGGCGTATATTCGTCGTGAGCGGCGCGAGGCGGCGTATCTGCCAGACATAAGCGAAGCAGGCCCGTTTCCGGCTCAAAAAGCACCAGATGCGCACGCAGAAAGTCATGACGCGAGGCAAGCAGACGCAACAGATCGGTCAGCGTGGACAAAAAAGGCCGCCGCGACCCGAGCATACCTGCCATGAGTCGCAGCGATTCCAGCCAATACCCCATTTCCGTATCCGATCCGGCGGATACGGATGCGATATCCTGTACTTCGGGCATACACTCCGCCTATTTCAATGCGGCGATACGGGCCTTATAGAAACCTGCCTGAGCGGAATCGGCAGGGGGCAGACTCTTGATGAATTCCTCATATGCGCTTATGGCGCGGGCCTTGTCTCCGGCCAGTTCAGCGGCCATGCCGATCTGACTCAGGCAGAGCGATTTCACCGCCGCCGGCACTCGGGGAAGAAAGGCTTCCAGTTCGCTCACGGCATCCTGCGCCATATTCTGACGCAGCAAAAGATCAACCCTGTTCAACAGGGCAGTAACAGCCAGAGGAGAAAGCTCCCCATCCCCTTCTTCTTCCACTATTCTGCCGTAGGCCTGAGCAGCGTCGTTCCAGCGTTCCAAAGCTACAGCCGTGGACGCCAGTTCAAGATCGACGGCGCGGGAAATTTCCTCCGGAGCGCGTGCAGCGAACTCCTGCAGGGCGGCATAGCGTGCGGCAGGCTCCGCTTTGGCGCAGATACGCCCGAGTTCTGCTCTGGCCTCCTGCGCCACATTCTGAGCGTGCCATCTCCAGCCGGCAGCGGCGAGTATCGCCACAATGACCAGCACGACGGCCAGAGCGATCGCCCTTGCGTGTTCCAACACAAAGTTCCACAGAGGAGCCGCTTCGGGGCTGACCTCAGACTTCATTTCATTGAACATCTGCGCGGCAGCCATGCCCGGAATATCTGCGGGAACCTGCACGGGGGTGGACGGCGAGGAAAGAACCTGAGGTTTCTTGATAGCCATGAAAAGCTCCTTTGAGCCGTTATGCGCGGCATATCGTAGGGGCATATGCCCGGAAAATGCCGGTTCGGGAGAGTCCTCACACGAACCGGTAATGTGGTGATGCAGGCTAGATAAAGCTTACAAAAATGTCAATCAATCCCGTTCGGACTTGCGCGCAACCGCGCTCCGCCGTATGAAAACGGAATACGGAGCAGGCGCCGTGCCCTTCTCCGCCTCTTCCCTCGATCACACACGGAGGATACCCATGTCCGTACGTCCCGAACACGCTTCCGCCCTGTCTCATGATGAACTGAAAACACGTCTGCATACCATGGGGCGGGAGGCCCGGGAAGCCTCACGAATCATGGCGGCAGCGGGCCCCGCCGCCAAGGCGAATGCGCTTGAAACGCTTGCCCTGCTTCTGCAGGAGCGCAGGGAAGAAATACTTGCGGCAAATGCAGAAGATCTTGCAGCCGCCCGCGATGCCGGACTGGACGCTCCCCGCCTGGATCGACTTACGCTGACAGATAACACACTTAAGGAAATGGCGGAAGCCTGCCGCTTTGTCGCCTCTCTGCCCGATCCCGTAGGGGCAATGGACAGTCAGTGGCAACGCCCCAACGGACTGCTGGTAGGACGTATGCGTATACCTCTCGGGGTAGTGGGGATGATTTATGAAGCCCGTCCGAATGTTACCGTAGACGCTTCCATACTCTGCCTGAAAGCCGGCAATGCCGTTCTGCTGCGCGGGGGATCGGAAGCGTTGCGTTCCAACCTTGCCCTCGGCCGCCTTCTGGGGGAATCCCTTGCAAAGGCAGGTCTGCCCGCCGCTGCGGTTCAGCTCATCGACGTAACGGATCGTGCGGCTGTCGGCATACTGTGCAAAATGGATGAATTTGTGGACGTACTTATCCCCCGGGGAGGCGAATCTCTGGTACGGGCCGTCACCGCCCAGGCAACCATGCCCGTCCTCAAGCATTTCATGGGCGTCTGTCATGCCTTTGTTGATGAAGGGGCGGATCTGTCGCAGGCTCTGGATATCGTGTTCAACAGCAAGGTGCAGCGTCCCGGCGTATGCAATGCCCTGGAATGCCTCCTTGTTCACAGGGCGGAAGCCGACGGTTTCCTGCCCATGGTCGGAGAAAAACTCGGCAGAGCGGGTGTGGAGTTCCGGGCCTGTCCCGTATCCCTTCCCCTTCTGGGTGAAAAGGCCGTTCCTCTGAGCAAGGACGATCTCGGCAGAGAATTTCATGACCTCATCCTTGCGGTGCGCGTCGTGAACGACCTCGACGAAGCTCTGACACACATCGCCAGATACGGCTCCCATCACACGGAAGTCATCTGCACGCGGGATCATGTCCGGGCCATGCGCTTCCTGCGCGAAGCAGACGCCTCCATGGTGGGTGTCAATGCCTCGACACGTTTCAATGACGGCGGCCAGCTCGGACTTGGCGCGGAAATAGGCATCAGTACCTCCAAGCTCCATGCCTATGGACCTATGGGGGTACGCGAGCTGACGACTACCAAGTTCGTTGTCTTCGGTCAGGGCCAGGTACGGGTCTGATATGGGCGGTATCGGCATACTGGGGGGGACCTTCAATCCCGTGCATGGCGCACATATACGCCATGCCGTGGAAGTTCGTGAACGGCTGAACCTCGATCTCGTCCTGCTCATGCCCAATTCCGTCCCTCCGCACAAGGCGGCGCGGGGCCTGCTTCCCTTCGAGCTGCGCGTGGATCTGTTGCGTGCGGCAACGGAAGGCATACCCGGACTAGAAATCAGCACGCTGGAAGGAGAACTCGAAGGCCCCTCCTATACATGGCGTTCGCTGGAAGAATTCCGGCGTCGGGGTCTTGTCTCCCGCCCGCAGGATCTGTACCTCATGCTCGGCGTGGAAGATTTCGCCCAGCTCCTTACCTGGAAAAGAGGCCTTGAATTGCCGGCCTTTGCCAATCTTGTCGTCGTCCCCAGACAGGATTCCGGCAGACAGCTTTTTAATCGGGCAGGCTCCACATTCTGGCCGGAAATCTGGCCCTGCCCTGTCAGCGGCCCCCAAAACGATCTGGGACGACTGGCTGGCCGGATTTCATTCCCGTACCGGAACACCGTAAGCGACCCTCAAAACGACCTGATACGACTGGATGTGTCGCTGGAACCGCTTTTTCCCGGTATGCGCTGCATCTATATGCCCCTTCCCCGCATGGACATCACTGCGACGGAAATCCGTCGCCGGTGGCTGGCCCGGCGTTGTCTCAATATTCTTGTACCCGATGCGGAACTGGCTCTGATGCAAAAGCACGAGAGCCTGCTTCGGGATATCTGGACAGATGCTCCCGGGACGTAAGCGCGGAAATCACCATCAGCCGGCAGGACGGCACATTACAATTCCCCTGAAAACAGGAGACACCTTTTCCTGCTGAAAAACGTTCCGGCGACGCCCCGGTATACCGTCTTGAAAACACTGTGAAGCGGCAGACGGGGGAACGGCGATGTCGTTCTCTATCAAAGCTTTCCTTCCGAAGAGTCGGAGCATCCCCTGCTGTCTTCCAGAACGAACACCTTCCGTAACACCATATTTTGTATTCCCGTGGCTTTTCGGTATTCCGAAGCCACAACCTGCATATACACTCCCACATTTTTTTGACTCAATTAAAATACGGGGCCGTCAGAGAGATGACGGCCCCTTTGTTTCGCCTCTTTTTACAAGACTATAACATATTGTTTTTTTATTATAATTTTTATATTGGAACACTTTTTGCTAAAAGCCTTGCAGATTTTTGTCAACAAGCGGCGTCCGCCGCAGGAGAACATCATGAAAAGCCTGACCGAATCACACGTGAACCTGCTTGGCGCCGTGATGGATATGCAGCTTCAGCGGCAGAACGTGATCATGAGCAATATCGCCAACGTGAACACGCCGAAATATCTGCCCCGCGAGCTTGATTTTGAAGAAGAACTGCAGTCCGCCCTCAATCTGGATGCGAAAGGGAAAATGGCCCATACCGACGACAGTCATATGCCCGCCACTTTCGACGCGAACAAATTCGAACCGCAGTGGTGGAAACATCCTCAGCTGCGCATCGCACCCGGTGAAGACCGTGTAAATCTGGATAAGGAAATGGTCAAAATGGCCAAAAACCAGCTTCAGTACAACGCGCTGACACAGATTACCAAAAGCAGCTTTGACGGACTGCGTCAGGTCATTCAGGAAGGGAGTAAGTAATCATGGATTTCATGACCGCACTGGATATCGGCGCGTCCGGCATGAGCGCCGACCGCACACAGCTCAACGTTACGGCAATGAACCTGGCCAACGCCAAGACCACCAGAATGCCCGGCGGCAACGGCCCCTACGTCCGCAAGACCGTCATCAAAACGACCAGCGATCTCGACGATCGCTTCGGCGTACACATGCGCACCGCGCTCGATCGTGAAGTCAAGGGCGTACGCGTCATGGGCATTGCTCTGGACAATCGCCCCACCCGCCGTGTGTATGAACCGGGACACCCCGACGCCGACGACGATGGTTTCGTGGAATATCCCGATATCAACGTCGTGGAAGAAATGGCCAATATGATGACGGCCCAGCGCAACTATGAGGCCAACGCCACGACGGTGGACACCGTGAAGGCCATGTACCTGAAGGCGCTGGAAATAGGCCGCAGCTAAACAGAACGGTACGTCCCGCAGCCGATTAATCCCAAAATTTTCCCGTAAGCATAGTTCAGAACATCAAGAGAGTATTTGTCATGAGCATTTCCACCACCGCCATTCAAGCATACAGCAACGCCATTTCCGACTTCCAGAAGGCCCAGACCAATCTTGGTCAGAAGCAGGAAGAATCCACCCTTCCCAAACAGTTTGCCGCCCCCAGCTTTTCGGATACCCTTCACGATTCGCTGAATGCAGTCAACGATTTGCAGACGCAGAAGACGCAGATGATCACCTCTTTTGCTTCCGGCCAGACTCAGAACGTGCATGAACTGATGATCTCCATGCAGAAGGCGAGCCTTGCCGTCAATCTTACGTCGGCAGTGCGCAACAAGGTTCTTGAAGCCTACCGCGAACTCAGCAAGCTGCAGTTCTGATTCTTTCCGGCCCGCCCGAATATCGTCCAGACTGACGAAATTTACGGCTCTGTCTGCAACCTTCCCCTTCCCTCTGTTCCCTTTCACGCGCATTACGGAGCATGTCCATGAACGCCCATGTGCAAACCGCCGTCGACAAGACCCGTGACGTATGGTCGCGGCTCGGCAAAGTTCAACGTATCGCCATCGTCGGCGTTACCGCATTGCTGTTCGCCATCTTCGCAGCCTTCATGCTGTGGATCACCCGACCTGATTATCGGCCGCTGTACACCAAACTCAGCCCGGAAGACGCCAACCGCGTTGTGAACATGCTCCAGACCGAAAAGGTTTCCTATCGTCTGGAAGACAACGGCTCCACCGTACTTGTTCCGGCCGATTCCGTATATGACATGCGTATCAAGATTGCGGGCGAAGGCAATCTCGTAGGTCAGGGCATAGGCTTTGAAATTTTTGACGCCGTGCAGATGGGACAGACGGAGTTCGTTCAGCGCATCAACTACCAGCGCGCCCTGCAGGGCGAACTGGCCCGCACCATAAGCGAATTCCCCAATGTGGACAGTGCCCGCGTTCATCTGGTCATTCCGCAGCGCAGTCTGTTCATTGAAGAACAGCAGTCTCCTTCCGCCTCGGTCGTCGTTCGTCTTGTCGATCCTTCCGCAAAGATGAGTCCCCGGGAAATCAAGGGGATGGTCAATCTCATGACCATGGCCGTGGAAGGACTGGATGAGGGACACGTTTCCATCACGGACAGCAACGGCAAGGTTCTCTTTGCTCCGGAAGACGAAACGACCGGACTCAACAACGCTCATCTGGAATACCGGCTCAAGCTGGAAAGCAGCCTGGAACAGCGCATCAACGAACTGCTTTCTCCCGTACTCGGCCCCGGAAAGATGATCGCCAAGGTCAACGCCACGCTGGATTACAGCCAGCGCACAATCCGCAGAGAAATTTATGACCCCGACACTTCGGTAGTCCGTTCCGAACAGCGTTCCGAAGAACAGCAGACCGGTCGTGCCAATCTCGAAGGCGGTTCCACAGACGTCAACTTCAGAGGCGACGGTCTGGGCGGCTCGCTCAGCAGCCAGGAAGGCAACCGCGAATCGCGTACCATAAACTATGAAATCAACAAGGAAGAACACACCATCGTCGGGCAGATGGGCGAAATCACCCGCCTGACCGTGGCTGTGGCCGTGGACGGAACCTATACGAAAACGGCAGAAGGAAGCTGGGAATACACCCCCCGCAGCGAACAGGAACTCGAACAAATCCGTCAGCTCGTCGCCAATGCCGTGGGCTTCTCCGCTGAACGCGGCGATACCATCGAAGTCAGCAACATGGCATTCGGTGAAAGCGATATTCCCGTTGAACCCAATGCGGCCGAACTGCTGGCCCAGTTCGCGGAACGCATGGGACGGCCTCTGCTCATCGCCTTCATCTCCTTCCTCTTCCTCATGCTTGTGGTACGTCCTCTGGTTCTTGCTCTGGTTCGTCCCAAGGTGGAAGCCGGCGAAGTTGTAGAAGGTCTGGAAGGTCTGCCCGCGGCGGAAGAACAGTACGCTCTGTATGAAGCTCAGGAGCAGGAAGCCCGCGCAGCCGAGGAAAATGCCAAGGCTCTGGCCGAATCGGGAGAAGACGGCGGCTATGGTCTCGAATCCGGACTCAGCCTTGACGATATCAAGGCCCGTGCCCTTCAACTGGCAGAACGCAACATTGAACAGACCGTGTTCGTCATACGCTCCTGGATGAAAGAAGGCGTCAAAAACTGAACGTCCCATCCGCCTTCCTTCCCTGCGCCATAAACATGAACATTGCCGGGGGGATTGAGTCCCCCCGGTAAAATGTTTTCTGACGGGTTTTCTCGACATGCCGGAAGACGCATCGGCGCGGTATTCCGCAGTTCTTCCTCAGAAAGAGCATCCAGAGTTTCCCGTCTCAATACCCAAATAATCGAGAGAGTCCTCATGGAAAAGCCCAGCTCTTCCCTCCCTCATTTCATGAACAAGTCCGGCGTCGCCAGGGACAGTGCAAACCCGTCCCCCGAAGGAAAAAAAGCCGCGCAGCCTGAAGGACGCAACGCCTATCAGCAGCGCGTCGACCAGCTCAAAATACGTATCGCAGAGCTGAGTCAGCGCAATATGGAAAACACCTTACGCATCCTCCGAACCTGGATGAAGGAAAGATAATTTTTTCGGGACAAATACTCCTCTGGACAGGGACAGTAGGCCGCGCTATACAAAATATCTATTTCCCTTTCCGGATGGCAATCGACATGCTCGAATATTTCATCTTTCTTCGTCCTGCGAGGCCTGTTTCTTTTTTCCACCGTCAGCCTTTGGCCGGCATGGCCTGCGGCCTTTTTCTTGCACTATCCATGCTATGTTTTCCGTTCTGTGCCGAGGCGGCAAATTCAGAACAAGCCCCCCCAAAAGAAGCATCCCAAAGTACAGCCAAAGCTGCTGCCCCTGACGGCAGCACTTCCCCCGAGCTTTCCGAGCAGGTTCCGGACACGGAGGCAAGCGCAAGCGAACCTGTCTTCGGTATGGCCGACGTGGAGGCCAAAGCCCGCGCTCTGGCCGAATCCGAGTTCGAAAATCCGGACGGCAAGGTTCCGGCGTTTCTGCTCGACATCAGCTATGATCAGTGGAGAAAAATCCGCTTCAAACCGGACTCTTCCCTGTGGCGGAATGAAGACTCTCTGTTCGAGGCCCAATTTTTCCATCCCGGCCTGTTTTACAACAGACTGGTTTCCATCAACGTTGTACAAAACGGCAAAGCAGAAAAGCTCACCTTTTCTCCAGATATGTTCGAATATGGGGACAAGGCTCTGGCCGATAAAGTCAGGCAGACTCCGCTGGACTTTTCCGGATTCCGTCTGCATTTTCCCATTAAAAACCCGGATTACAAGGACGAAGTTGTTGTTTTTCTCGGCGCCACCTATTTTCGTGCAGTGACCCGCGACTCTCAGTACGGTCTCTCCGGCCGAGGTCTGGCCATTGATACGGCTCTGGCCAGCGGCGAGGAGTTTCCTTATTTCCGTGAATTCTGGCTGGTCAAACCGGAAAGCGGGGCACAGACCATGACCGTTTACGCTCTCATGGATACCCCCAGCATGACCGGCGCATATCGTTTCGACATAACGCCGGGAGCTTTCACCGTCATGGATACCAGCTGCACGCTGTTTGCCCGCAAAGGAGCAAAACCCGTGCAGAAAATCGGACTGGCTGCGCTGACGAGCATGTTTCTGTTCGGAGAAACGGAAAACGGCCGTTCCGGCGATTATCGCCCGGAAGTACACGATTCCGACGGACTGCTCTTTCTGGATACGGACGGAAACTGGTTCTGGAGTCCTCTTGCCAACCCTCCCCGTCTTGCAATCAACGAATTTCGCCTCGATAATCCGCGAGGTTTCGGGCTGATGCAGCGGGACGGCTTTTTCGATCACTATCAGGATCTGGAAGCCCGTTATGAAATGCGCCCCTCCCTATGGGTGGAACCCAAGGGAGACTGGGGACCAGGCAGACTCGAACTCATTGAAATACCTTCGGAAGAAGAAATTCATGACAATATGGTTGCCTTCTGGGTTCCGGACAAAAGCGTCAGTCAGGCCAAGGTGGAAGGTCAGGCCGAAGCCCCCAGGCTGTACCCTGAAACCATGTCCTACGCCTATCGCCTGATCTGGATGCCTCCGGGAAGCAATCCGCACGGGCTGGGCTGGGCCGTCGCCACGAGAACAGCAAGACAAGAGGACAGGCTGCGCTTCATTATTGATTTTGAAGGCGGACTGCTGGACTTTCTGCCCGGAGATACGGGCCTGAGTTCCGTTGTCAAAATTCCAGAGTCCGTACAGCTGATTGAAAAACAACTGAGCAAGAATCCTGTAACGGGAGGCTGGCGTCTGGTCTTCATGGTGCGCCTGCCCAAAGAAGAAGGGGTTCTGCAAAGCATCCGTGCTGCCAGAGACGGCGCCCCGAGTCTGCGCTTCAAGGCGGTTCTTAAAAAAGGCGAGAACCTGCCGGATCCTCTTACGGAAACATGGTTCTATGATCTTCAGCTCTGACGTCGTTTCCTGATACTACCGGGCAAGCGCCGGAATTCCGACAGGCGGAAATTTTTCTTCACAACAGTCTTCATTTTTGGAGCTGTTCGAGAAAAATACTCCGCCATTCCACCATTTTCCAGAAGCCGCACGCTTTCCGCCATTGCTTCAAGCGGAAGGACTCGGCAAAGAGGAAGGAACTTCGCATGAAACAAGCTCCGCAATCTTCCGATACGCCAGCTCCCCAGGAAGATGCTGTCGCCGACGTCACCCTGCCGGACTTTTCACTGCCGGACGAACGCGGGCAGCGTACCCGTGATCGGGTGCTGCTCTATGTGCGGGGCATGGACGTAGCCCCTCTGCGCAGTCTTGCCTTTGCAGCGGAAAGTCTGGGCCGCTCCGGCTCTTCCCCATCGCAGGCAGAAGCCATGCACAGTTTATGGGAAGTTCTGCGCGAAGAGGGTCGCCTGGAAGGACGGGAATACGGTCTGTACGACGGCGAAAGCGGAAAGCTGGACTCCGCCCCCCCCATGAACCGCCATACCATGATTGCGGAAAAACTGGATCGCAAGCCCTGGCTTACGGCCATAGGACGGCTGTTCTCCGGACATGCCTCTGTTTCGGAAGTCAATACGGCCTCTCCCTCCGATCGGAATCATACTGCCCATGGAGAACGCCCTCATGACTGACAACCTGCGCTGGTCCGGCCCCGCCATCCGACGCCGTCTCTGTCTGCTTGCGCTGATTATTCTGCCCTCGCTGCTTGCAGCCCATACCATGTATCTCATGCTGCCGCACAAAGGCGACGAAAATATCGAACTGTTCATGGTTGCCCTTTTCGGAGTGCTGTTCGCGTGGATTTCCGTCGGATTCTGGACTGCCGTGGCCGGAGTCTGGGTCACGCTGCGCGGCTACGATCGATTTACGGTCAGTCTGGGCTGCCCCTCCTCTCTGGAGCTGCCGGATCCCGAAGTCCGCACCGCCATACTCTTTCCCGTCTATAACGAAGATGTGAAAAGCTTTATGGCGGGAATCCGTACCGTTCTGCATTCTCTGCGCGATACGGGGCAGGCTTCCCGCTTCGACATCTTCATTCTCAGCGATTCCACCAATCCTGAATCCTGGATTGAAGAAGAGGAGGCATGGCACGAATTCTGCCGGGATGAACAGGCGTTCGGGCAGGTGTTTTACAGGCGGAGAAGAAGCAATCTCAGCAGAAAAAGCGGAAATATTGCCGACTTCTGCCGCCGCTGGGGCGCAAACTATCGTTACATGATTGTTTATGACGCAGACAGCCTGATGCGCGGCTCCACCATGGTCCGCATGGTACAGGCAATGGAGCTGCATCCTTCGATAGGTATTCTCCAGACGCCTCCAAAGGCCATGAACAGCCGCTCGCTTATTTCCCGCGTTCAGCAGTTCGCCAACCATCTTTACGGCCCCATATTCGCAGCGGGCCTGCATTACTGGCAACTCGGCGAAGCGCAGTACTGGGGACACAACGCCATTATCCGCGTGGCCCCCTTCATGGCCCACTGCCAGTTGCCGCGTCTGCCCGGCAAAGGCCCCCTGAGCGGTGAAATATTGAGTCATGACTTTGTGGAATCCGCGCTGATACGCAAGGCGGGGTATGGGGTATGGCTGGCCTACGAACTCGACGGGTCATGGGAGGAAACACCCCCCACGCTGATTGACGAACTGATCCGCGATCGCCGCTGGTGTCAGGGAAACCTTCAGCACAGCAGACTCATTTTTGCACACGGCTTCTTTCCCACGCATCGGGCCTTGTTCGTCAACGGCATCATGTCGTACGGTTCGGCTCTTCTCTGGGCTTTTTTCCTGATTGTAAGCTCGCTTCAGGCAGTTGTGGAAATACTGGTTCCTCCTACCTACTTTACCAGCACGCGCACACTTTTTCCCGTATGGCCCACATGGTATCCTCAATGGGCCTTGACACTGCTCAGCAGCACGGCGGTTCTTCTCTTCCTGCCCAAACTGCTTGCTCTGATCCTGACGACGGCCAAGGGAGCCGCACGAGATTTCGGCGGAATATGGGCCATGACCTGCGGCGTACTGGGAGAAATCATCGTCTCCACCTTCCTTGCCCCGGTACGTATGCTGTTTCACAGCCTGTTCGTCATCACAACACTGCTGGGCTGGAGGGTAAGCTGGAACACTCAGAACAGAGGAGACACGGGAACAAGCTGGAAGGACGCTCTGCGCTTTCACTGGTGGGGAACGCTGCTCGGTCTCGTCTGGGGAGGAATGATATGGATCGTCAATCCCGGCTTCTTCTGGTGGCTCTCCCCCATTGTGGCAGGATTGGCTCTCTCCATTCCCCTTTCTGTCTGGACCAGCCGCCGCAGTTGGGGTGAGGCCGCACGAAAACTGGGCTTTTTCCTTACGCCTCCTGAAATTCATGCCCCTGACGAAATTGCAGCGCTGGACAAGAACCTGCGCCGTCCTGCTCCCTACTCTCCCTTCCCCCTTTCCCGCAGACAGGGCTTCATCCGGGCCGTGGTCATCCCAAGCGTACACGCGCTGCATATTTCCCTGACACGGCATCGCAGCAGACGCCGCCCCGAACATGCGGAAAAAATGAAGGAACTTGAAGCCAAAGCCCTGGCTCTGGGGCCGGATGCGCTGGATCGCAAGACAAAGTGCGCCATTCTTTCCGATCCTGAAAGTCTGCATCGTCTTCATGTTCAGGTCTGGGAACTGGAAGACGGCCCTCAGGCCGCGCAATGGGGGCTGTGCCCCGACGGAAGGGAAAAGGACTAAGCCGAGCAAGAGTTCTTCGTTAGATGAAAATGATGTCGAGATACGCAGCCTACGCCCCCTCGGAGGGCAACTTTTCGGAGAAGTCGGCGTTATGCTCTGAAAAACAACGTGATACCGTCCATTTTTGTATTGGCATCCGTCTTTTGTTTTTCTCCATCAAAAAGAACTCGTTCAGTGGGGAAGAGCTGCGCTGACTCCCGTGGAAACTGCTGTCCCGTATATCCTGACGAAACATGCCGTCAGCTCTTTTCAACATTGAAAGCTTGTTCGCTTTAAACATGTTCCCGGAGCCAAGCGAAGCGAGACTGCGCCGCAACCTCGGAGCAAGCGCAATGTACTTGCGGCGTCGCCATCCGAGAGGCGACCCGCCAAGGCGTATCGGTAGCCGCAGGAGTACAGGCCCGACCCGACAGATAAGCTACGGAAGAGGCGTGAACGGCGTGAACATTGCGCGCTGAAACATAGGCTCTGCATTGCAGATATTTCAAGAACCAAATGCTCCAAGCCTGTTCTGCCTTGCAGGGAATCTCCGGCTCAAGTGGACGAACTTCAAACGCAGTTTGACAGGAAAAGAAACTTTAGCTTTCTCCGCCTGTGCCCTTCGATAAGTCATAATAAAGGTTCAATAGTTCAGCTCAGGCTTCTCTGCACCACCAGATGACCCGCCCCAGAATCCGGACGGAATCTGCCAGATCCCCGCGCAAATCCACTTCTATAGGCGCGTAATTTCGGTTCAGACTACGCAGCACCAGTCGTCCGCCGGGCAGGGTCTCAATCTGCTTGATATAAATTTCCTCATTTACGCCCACTGCATATATGGCGTGTCCGAAAATGGCAGTCTGCGCCTGATTCACCAGAACCATATCGCCATGTCTGATATCCGGCTCCATACTGTCGCCGAAAACCTTCATTAGAACCATTCGTTCCGGGTCGCCCTTGCGACACAGCCATTCCTGACGGAAGGCAAAATACCCTTCTACCTCTCCGCCGCTTTCCAGACTTCCCATTCCGGCAGCAAGACGTGCGCTCACGAGCGGCACAAATGCCATTTCCAGATTTCCCGCCGTTCCCGGCAGTCGGGCCTCGCCGAACACGGTTCCTGCATGGGCTGTATCCGCTTCGGCAGAATATGCCTCTCCTCGACCGAAATAAATCCAGTCCGTGGAAAGATTGAAACGTGACGCAAGGCGAAGTACCCAGCCGTCCGGAACCCGGCCCTTACGTCTGGCCTGACTCACAGCCTGCGGCGAAACTCCAAGTAATTCCGCAAGCTGGCTGTCTCTGCGCAATCCCGTTCCCTGGAGCAGTCTGTCCAAAACCTGCGCGGAAGCGATTTCCTCCGCCGAAAGAGCGATGTCGGCAGAACTCGCAGTTTTCATAGTGATCAAAGTCCTCATGGTTTCGCCGCCCCGGGCTTCCGGAGAAGGCGGAAAATGATGGCGCATACCTTTAAGTCTTTAATAAAGAGGTATATGATTGAACGATGATAAGTCAAGAAAAAATTGTAATTATCAACAAGTCATGTAAATTTTCAATCAAAAATATAAATTTATTCTTGACTTTTTTCTTATTCTTTTCCAAATTCCTTTTCGCAGACAATTTTTTTCAATTTTTGATTAATATTTCCTTTCCGGAGGGTGAACATATGGCTATCAGTGAGGATTTACGCAGTATTCAAACCATGCTCGGCTCGACTGTCATGACGAACTTGAATGAACCTCTGGCGGATCTGCTGCGTCTGGCATGTGACAATCTCTGTTCTCTTGCCGAGCAGGTGGAAGCTCTGGAGGAACTTTCGCTTACAAGCCCGGAGGAAACAGCTGACTCCTCTTCTGTTTGCTCCGTTTTTTTCCCCTGCTCGAGCAATACCTGCGAAGCTCCTTTGCAATAGGAGGAATTTATGCTGGACACTATATGTTAGCCTGAAACTTCATGCGAGCGAAGCTCTGGCAGATTCCGCAAAGCCTGCCTTGAAGTAACGCCGGGGAATTCCATCTTCCCCGGCGCGCTCCGAATTCTTTGTCGCCGAAACGACATGATGTACAGAAGCCGTACAGAACACATGCTCGCCACCAACCTTTCCTGCCCGTTCCTTTAAAATCCCGGAACTACGCTCTCAACATGCCCCAGGACAAACAATATGGAGAATCTGCCTGCAGAACGGCTCCTTCTTCATTTTCGTACCGTCCTCTCCACAACGGCATTTTCTTTACGCTCCCGCATAACATACGAACGCGAAGCTCTTTCCCTTCCCTCTGCTTTCCTATACACTTCCTCATACGGCCTTTCGCCGAAAGAGGAAGCTATGAACACATCTGAATTTTTCAACGCATTCGGTACAGAAGGTTCCATTCTTGCTCTGGATATCGGCAGTGGCACGCAGGATGTCCTTCTTGCCGTTCCCGGCGTCGCTCCCGAAAACTGGCCTCGTTTCGTTCTGCCTACGCCGGCCCTTCGCGTGGCCGGACAGATACGGGAACTGACCAGACAACTCACGCCCATCTGGCTGCACGGCTCCAACATGGGAGGAGGTTTTGCCGGTGCGGTGGAAGAACATCTGAAACGTGGGCTGCGCATCGCGGCAACGCCTCAGGCGGCCTCCGCGCTGCATGACGATATTGCCCGTGTCCGCGCCA
Source organism: Candidatus Mailhella merdavium (assembly GCA_019119045.1). Classification (GTDB taxonomy): domain Bacteria; phylum Desulfobacterota; class Desulfovibrionia; order Desulfovibrionales; family Desulfovibrionaceae; genus Mailhella; species Mailhella merdavium. The sequence goes on from DWXS01000074.1 coordinate 36,304, forward strand.
TGGGCATTACCATTACGGAAGAAGAGCCTCCGCAATGCCCCACGGGATATGCTCCCGTATTTCTCTCCGATTTTCCCCCGGGATACTGGTCGCGTCTGCTTGAAAGCGCAGGACTCCCCGTCCCCTCTCTTATTGTGGCGGCGGCACAGGATCACGGCGTACACTCCGACACGGGAAACAGAGAAGGTCGTTTTCGCCTGTGGAAACGGCTGCTCGCCGAAGGCGACGGCGATCCGTCCGCCTGGCTTTATACTGCTGTTCCGAGTGAATGCACCCGCCTTGCCGCGCTTCAATGCGCCATTGGAGGCGGCCCTGTGGCGGATACCGGTACGGCCGCCGTACTCGGAGCCCTGGCAACGCCGGAAGTGGCAGAACGTTCCGATCGTGAAGGCGTACTTGTCGTCAACGTCGGCAACAGTCATACCACGGCCTTTCTTGTTTTCCGACGCCGGGTTCTCGGTATTTACGAACATCATACGGGAATGCTGTCTACCGAGTCGCTGCTCAAGGATCTGAACGAATTCCGCCTCGGCTGGCTCCCTGACGAGCAGGTTCGGGCTGCCGGCGGACACGGATGCGTATTCCGTGAACTTCCTCCTGAAGCCGAGGGCTTCCGCCCTGCGTTCATTCTCGGCCCCCGCAGGGAACTCATGCGCGGACACGGCGCATTCATTGCCCCTTACGGCGACATGATGCTGGCAGGCTGCCACGGCCTGCTGCACGCGCTCATGTCACGGAAAGAAAAATAATACCCACTCCGGCCGCAGGATCTTTCAACCTTTTTCCAGCATACGGACGCCCAAATGGAACATTATGACATCGCAGAAACCTGGAGTACGGATCACATTCGCGAAGAACAGACAAAACGCCTCCGCGCCGTTGTCGCGCAGGCCCGCAAGGCTCCCTTCTATGCCCGGATGCTGGACGAAGCCGGCCTGACCCCGGAGAACATCAGAAGTCCGGAAGACATTCGCTGTCTGCCATTCACCTCCAAGGATGATCTGCGTGCCCAGTACCCCGATCATCTCTGCTGCGTTCCGCGAGCTGATCTTGTGCGTATGCACTGTTCCAGCGGAACGACAGGTTCTCCCGTGGCCATCTGCTATACGCAAAAAGATGTGGATACCTGGGCTTCCCTCATGGCCCGCAGCATGTTCGCCACGGGAATACGTCGGGAAGATACCTTTCAGAATATGTCCGGCTATGGTCTCTTTACCGGGGGACTGGGAATTCACTACGGGGCGGAACGTCTCGGCTGCATGACCATCCCTGCGGGCGCGGGCAATACGCGCCGTCAGATCAAGCTGATCAAGGATTTCGGCGTCACCGCCGTGCATATTCTTCCTTCCTACGCCCTGCACGTGGCACAGCAAATCGAAGCGGAAGGGGAAGATCCGCGCCTTCTGCCCCTGCGCATCGCGCTGGTGGGAGCCGAACCCTACACAGAGGAAACCCGCCGTCGCATAGAAAAAATGCTGGATCTGAAAGTCTACAACAGTTTCGGCATGTCGGAAATGAACGGCCCGGGTGTAGGAATCGAATGTGAGGCGCAAAGCGGCCTGCATATCTGGGAAGACGCCTATCTGCTGGAAATCATCGATCCCGAGACAGGGCGGCTTTTGCCTGACGGAGAAGTCGGCGAACTGGTCATGACCACGCTCACCCGGGAAGGAATGCCCCTGCTGCGCTACCGCACGCACGACCTCACCCGCATCATTCCGGGGGATTGCTCCTGCGGGCGCAAACATCGCCGTATCGACCGCATTCTCGGCCGTTCCGACGATATGTTCATCCTCAAGGGAGTGAACATCTATCCCATGCAGATTGAACAGGTCCTGATGAGCTTCCCCGAAGTCGGACACAATTATCTTATCCGGCTGGAAAAACAGGGGCTCCTGGAAACACTGCGTATTCTTGTGGAGGTGCGTGCGGAACATTTTGTAGAAGACATGCGCGTCCTGCGGGCTCTTCAGGACAACATTGCAAGACGCCTGCGTGATGAAATTCTGGTAACGCCCAAGGTTGACCTCGTCCAGGGAGGCAGTCTGCCCCATGCAGACGGCAAAGCGCAGAGGGTCGTGGATCTGCGCAATGCGCCCGAAAACGGAGAACAGGCATGAGCGTCATTCTGATATCCGTCTTTATCGTTGTTCTGGCCTGCTGTGCGCTGCTAAATCTCGTCATGCTCCCGGGAAACTGGGTTGTAGTGGCGCTCGTCGCTCTCTATGCCTGGCTCGGCCCGGACACTCCGCACCTCAACCTGCTCTTTTTCATCGCCCTTATCGGAATGGCCGTAGTGGGCGAAGTGGTGGAATTCCTGACTCAGATATGGGGCGCAAAAAAATACGGCTCTTCCAATAAAGCCACGCTTGCCGGCATGATTGGAGCAATAGCCGGGGCCATTTTCTTCGCCCCCTTCCTTTTCGGAATCGGAGCCATTTTCGGAGCTCTGGCAGGAGCCTGGGCTGGGTGCTATGTTGGGGAAAGACTGCTGGCCCATCGCCCGCAATCCGAAGCCGTCACTGCCGCAAACGGGGCGCTGGTCGGTCGTTTTCTCGGCATGGTCGTCAAACTCGGCCTTGGTATCACCATGGTTGTTCTTACCGCTTCGACCATTTGGCCGAACTGATTCCTTTATCTTCAGAGGAGGGGTATCCGCCGGAGTCTGCTCCCGAACAGACAGGCTTGCCCGCAAGAGAAAAGCCCGGGTTGCAAAAGAGGCTGCAAGGAGCCTTCAATTCAGCGGCTTCCGGTACGAAGCGTTTCCGCAAACTGTTGGGAGGACAGCTCCCTTCGCAGGAAAAACATGAATAGCCCATTACGCCTGCAAAAACTTTCAGAAAAACAAATGCGATACTCTGCAAGGGTATCTCTCGCAATCCTCCCTGACGTGTCTGTAAAAAGACAACGCCGGAATTCCCTTCACTGAATTCATCGCGGCAGCCGCAGCAATCGCAGGAGTCTGCCGCGCGAACGGACGACACATCCTGAGGCAATATCATTGAAACAGCACACATTCGCCGACGTAATGCGCCATCTTCGTCTCGTACTGGTTCGCACGCGCTTTCCTGAAAATGTGGGGACAGCCGCTCGGGCTGCGGCCAATTTCGGCCATGCCCCGCTTTTTCTCGTCGAACCGGAACGCTGGGGCGAAGCAGGCAAGGCAAAAGCTCTGCCGCTTGCAACAAATCAGGGCGCGCCGCTGCTGGATACCCTGACGCTTTCCCCTTCTCTGGCAGAGGCCGTCGCCCCCTGCACGCTGGTCATCGGCACCACGGCCAGAACGGGAGGCTGGCGCCGTCAGCTCTTCACTCCCCGACAGGCTGCGGCCCATGTGGCCGAACGTCTTTCCGCAGGCGAGGATGTTGCCCTTGTCTTCGGGCCTGAAGATCGCGGCTTGAGCAATGAAGATCTCGAACACTGCGGTATGCTGGTCACCATACCTACGGCTCCGGACGCTTCCTCGCTCAACCTGGCACAGGCGGTACTTCTGCTGGTCTATGAATGTTTTCTCGCCCTGCCTGAAAGCCCCCGCGTGTCGGATCACGGCGCGTTGTCCCGCCGCATCACTCAGCAGGAACGCGACATTCTGCATAAAACCCTCAAGGATACGCTGCTGGCTCTGGACTTTCTCAAGGCGGATAACCCTGATTACTTCTTTCTGCCCATGGCCAGATTTCTGGATCGAGCCGATATGCGACGGCACGAAATGGATATGTTCATGGGGATCTGTCGTCAGATCCGCAATAAGACTACGGACGAAAAATCCCGGAGCTGACCTGTGTCTGCTGCGCCGAATCTGATTATCCAGCTCCAGCGCATGGGGGATCTTGTGATGAGCTTCCCCCTGCTGGCCTGGCTAAAGGCGGCCGATCCGACCCGTCCTCTCTGGGTACTGGCAGAGCCGGGCTTCTTCGAGCCGCTCATGCCGCTTTCGCCGGACGCGGTTTTTTTCCCTCCGGAAGCGGAAGAACAGCTCGCCCGTACCCCTCTGCACCGGGTGATCAACCTCAGTCACAGACCGGAAGCCGCAAGACTTGCAAGCCGCATGAAGGCGGAATATCTGCTGGGGCCATATGCTTCCGGCGAAGTCGTCCGCATAAAGGGGGCGTGGCAACTGTATCGGGCTTCTCTGGTACACAATAACCGTCACAATCTTCTGCACTGGGCGGATCTCAACGCTCTGGACACCGTTTCCCTGAGATCCATGCGTCGCACGTCCTGGCCCGCACCCCGTATTCCCAGCCTGACGCAGGGCGGCAAAGTCGGTCTCTTTGTCGGAGCAAGCGAGGCAGCCAAACGTCCTGCCCCCGAGTTCTGGGGAGAACTTGCTCTCGAACTTCTGCGACGCGGACACAAACCCGTCTTTCTCGGAGGAAAAGGCGAACGGTCGCTGGGCGGAGCGGCCGCCCTCCGGGCAGGTCTGCCCCGCAGCAATCTGTGCGGCTACTTCAGCCTGAGCGAGCTGCTCCGCTTTCTGCGCGGGCTCGATCTGCTGATCACCCCCGACACAGGCCCCATGCACGTCGGCGCCTGGGGAGGGACGCTGACACTCAATCTTTCCATGGGGCCCGTCAACGCGTGGGAAACCGCGCCCGCACCTCCCGGTCATTTTGTGCTGCGCCCCACGGCCTCCTGCGTCGGCTGCTGGCGTTGTACAAGGAACTCGGAAAATCCCCCCTGCCGTAAACGTTTCCAGCCTGCGCGCGTCGCCTTTCTTGCCCATCGCCTGCTTTCCGGCAAACATGATCGCTTTCCGCATCTGCCGGGCCTTGAACTCATGCGTACCAGACGCGCAACTTCGCTCGGACTTTTTGAACTGGAAGCTCTGACCCGGCCTTATGAAAGCTCCTTTCGGGAAGCCCGGCCTGCCCTGTCCCTCTTCTGGCGGCAATGGTTCCTTGCCGGACTCGCGGGGCAAACAGATGAAAACGCCGCAACATTTCTTGCGGAAAAACATCCCCGGGCCATTTCTCTGCTGCATTCCCACCTGCCGCGCATTCAGACGGAATGTGCGCAGGCTCTGCGCAGCAACAACATACTGCCGAAAGCATTCTGGCAGGCAACGCCCCCTCTGCTCCGTCCGCTGACAGGCTATCTCCAGCTTCTTCTGGAAAATGACGATTACAGCCGGGACGCATGGAAAAAAGCTCTCGACCATCTGGAACGTCTGGCTGCGCTTCTTGCCGATGTCTGAAGAGAAAACAATACGGCAAAGATTGCCGCAAGGAAAATACAATCTATTTGTTTTTACTATATTTTTTTATTCTGGCACGCTCTTTGAATTTTCTTCCGGCACAAGGAGTCAGCCATGCAAATTATGCCGGAAAGCAACCTTGTCCAAAGTGCAGTCGGAGCCTCTCTGAGCCTTTATGCTTCCCAGAGCAGCGATCAGTTCGGATTGGAAATGTCGAAGCTTCTGCAAAGCAGCGATCAGGACAGCCTGGCCTATGATGAAATAGAAGATGACGATGATGAAAATGACGATCGAGCCGATTCTACCGTTGCGGCTCCCTATAACCCTACTCCCGAGCTGATTTCACCCTTCATGCCTCAGGATGCGCGTCTTACCCCGACTGAAGTGAACAGCATTGTCGACGCGATGAGCGAAGACGGCGTTCCCGTCAGCGTCCTGAATGCAATAAAGGATGCCGGGCAGACTGCCGGCGGCGCCACGCTCGATATGCTTATGAACGCTGCGCGCAAAGCTCTGCGCGGTGAAAATTCCGAACTTTCCAGGAGCGAAGAGGCGCAGCTTACCTCTCTGTCCGGCAAGCTGGCGGGAACGCAAAGCCGCGAACTTGCGCAGCTGCTCTCCTCCGCGGCCGAATCCGGTTCCGCATCTGACGCACAAAATGCTCTTGCGGCCGTCTTGAACAGCCTTAACAACGCCAATTCTTCCATCAGTATGAACAAGGAAGAAATGAGCGCACTGCTCAAGGCCCTCGGTATTTCCCAGAATGCGAGCAAGGGAATTCTTGCGGCATTTGATGATAAGCACTCGCTGACCATGTCCGGCGGAGCGTTCGCCGAACTGCTCAAGCCTGCCAAGGCGGAGCTTGCATCCCGCTCCGCTCAGCTGGACAGCGCGCTTGCCAGTCTGCAAAAGCAGGCCGGCCCGGTCATGAAGGAAGCCCGGCGTCGCGAGGAAATGGAACGCATGGCCGCTATGCGCGAAGATCAGGCGGTTTCCCGCTCACGCATTCTGATTAAGGATACGGCCACGCAGGCCGCCCCCGGACGTGAAGATCAGGTCGCGCAGGAAAAACAGACGCGGGCCGTCGCCATGCGCGAAAAGGCGCAGACCAGGGCCGACAATGAAGCACACCTTCAGGCCGGACAGGACGCCCGTCAACACCAGGAACAGACGCTTTCCCACAAGGAAGATATGGCCTGGGGGCAGCAGCGCGACAATGAACGCCTCGGGCGCGACATGAGCGGACAGGAGCGCAGCAGAGTCTTTTCCTCTTCCGTGAGCGGAACGGAAACTCGGCAGACTCCGCGCACAGCGACCTCCACCGGCAACTCCGTATTTTCAGGTTCGACCTTTACCACCCTGTCTCCGGGGGCAGAATTTTCCGCACAGAACGGTAAAACCGGCAATCTGCCCTCCGCGCTCTCTTCCCAGACGCTGAACCAGATTGAACAGGCCATACTCAGCTCTTCCAAAAACGGAACGCAACGCCTTGAGGTCAAGCTCAACCCTGTCGAACTCGGGGCCATTACCGTCGCGCTGACCACAAACCGCCAGGGCGAAGTCAGTGCGGTAATCCGGCCGGAAAAGGAAGAAACGACCGCCCTCATCAACCAGCAGGTGGATCAGATCCGCGCGGAACTGGAACATCAGGGCTTCAAGGTGGATAAGGTGGAAGTTCAAACCCAGCTTGCGGATCAGAGTGGGCAGAACTGGCAGGGTATGCAGCAGCATAACAACGCCCGTGAACTGGCCCAAAGAGCAAGTGTTCTTGAACAGTTACGCACCCTTACCCGTCTTGGTTCCGACTCGGAAAACATTTTGGCACGGGGTATGCAAGGTATGGAAGTAAACGGACAGGAAGCGGCAAATGCTTCCGCCCGGGGCCTGCATCTTGTGGCCTGACCACATATGAAGGCTTTCGGACACGCCAACTTTCAATACCAACAGGTTTGAGGATACCATGTCGACCACCACATCCGCTCTTGATTCTGCTTACAGCAACGCTCTCGGCACCGCAGTTTCCAGCTCTACGGGCGGTTCTGATCTGGGTAAGGAGGAATTTCTGCAGCTGCTGGTCACACAGTTCCAGTATCAGGATCCTCTCAACCCCATGGAAGACAAGGAATTCATCGCTCAGCTCGCTCAGTTCTCCAGCCTTGAGCAGAACATGCAGATGAACGAAAACCTGGAAAGCCTGCTCACGCTGCAACAGCAGCAGACCGTCATCGGCGCGGCGAACTACATCGGCAAAACCGTTTCCGCCCGCGGCTACGGCATTTCCTGGGAACCCAACTCCACAGGCACGGGCGGCAAGTCCTCCACGGTGGACTGGGCCACAGGCGAAGATGCCGCTTCCGTAACGGTGAACATCCTCGATTCGTCCGGTTCCCTGGTCAACACCTACGATCTGGGTTCAACCACCTCCGGTTCCATCAATACCTTCAAGTGGGACGGCAAGAATTCCATGGGCAGCTACGTGAGCAAGGGCGTGTACACGGTCAGCTTCGTGGCCAAGACCCCCGCAGGGGCGACCACCTTTGTGGATACCCAGGTTTCCGGCGTGGTCAACGGCGTATCCAACTACAACGGCGTCCAGTATGTACGTCTGGAAGACGGCCGTACCGCCACTCTGGACAACATTCGCGAAGTCGTTGCGGCCGACGCGGCCACGGAAGAATTGAGCGGTCCGGACGTCATCAATGTCCAGGACGGCAAGGCCACAACGGTTCGTTACTATGTACCGCGCGAAATTCGCGGATGCAGCGTGACCATCAGCGATGCTAACGGCGAGGACGTATTTACCAATTCCGATCTCGGCGTTCATACGGAAGGCACCTTCGAATACGAATGGAACGCCAAGGATTCCGATGGAAACGGCGTGGCCGACGGCCAGTATCGGGCAAAATTCTTCGGCATTGACGCAGACAACAACATGGTTGCCATTGAATGCGTCCCTGAAGATGTAAACTGATAATCAACATTTCCGACGGGAATATTTTTCCCGCCCTCCCACAGGGAGTTCCGGCCGTCTGAGGGGACGGCTGCAGGAAGAATGCAAGGATTGAAGGAGAAATACTATGAGTCTCAGCGCCAGCATGTGGACAGGCGTATCCGGTCTTCTCGCCCACGGTGAAAAGATGAACGTGGTGGGCAACAACCTCGCCAACGTGAGTACCGTAGGTTTCCGCGGTCAGCGTATGGACTTTGCGGATTTCGTATACGCCAACACCTATACTTCGGCAGGCACCGGCCAGATCGGACGTGGAGTCAAGGTAGGAACCATCATGGGGAACTTTGCGCAGGGTTCCTTTGAAACCACGACCAATGCAACCGACCTCGCCATTTCCGGTTCCGGATTCTTCAAGGTCAACAAAATCGGCAAGGATCAGGGCTTCTACACCCGCGCGGGCAACTTCTCCTTCAACAGCGAAGGGTATCTGGTTGATCCCAACGGTTATGCCCTTCAGGGCTGGATGGTGGACAATACCGGCGGCATTACCCGTGCCTCCGGCGGTCTGAATCCTGATTCCGTGAGCAATCAGGAAACGTCGGATATCATCGGTTCCGGTACACCCACCGATATCAAGCTGGATACCTGGACAGTGTTCCCGCAGCAGACCACAAACATGACCTTCAAGGTCAATCTGCCTTCCGCCTCTTCGGATCATGCGCGTTCCAACACCAACCCCTTCGCTTCCCTGATGGAAGCCTGGAACGGCACCCAGCCGCAGAGCAGTGAAAATACACCCTATATCGCTTCCAGCGCCTACGCTTCCACTACCACGCTCACCGTGTACGACGAAGCCGGCAGCAAGCACACCATTTCCATTTACTACGACAAGGTTGATTCGGACGATGTGGAAGGCCTCGGCAACAACTCCATGTGGGAATACATCGTCACCATGGATCCCGCCGAAGACCAGCGTCAGTTCTGGGATGAAGATGCCGGGAAACTGCGTAATGTCAATGAAACGAATATGGGCGGCGTACTCGCTTCCGGCACCATCACCTTTGACGCTGCCGGTCGCATGACAAACCAGAGCTGTTACACCTGGGGCGGCTCTCAGAGCCCGGATACTCATCCCAACAGCTTTAGTGAAGTGGCGGATCCCACCAATCCGCTGAATACGCTTCAAGTAGTCAATCTTGATCCTACCGACCTCAACAACTGGTATCCCGCTGAAATTTCCAGTAACGGATATCCCATTGTCGTGGCCAACTTCTCCGGTGTTCTTGACGCCCAGACCTCCGGTTCCACCAACGGCGAACGCTACGGTATAGAACTGAACTTCGGCGTCAAGGTCGGCAACTTCGACATGCCCTGGGAAAACAACAATTCCCTCGGCTCTCTTGCCGTCACACCTTACGCGCAGAACGGCGCGGGGAAGGAACCTGAATATTACGCCATCAATACGGAATACAATCCGAAGGCAGACTGGACTGACCGCAATCATTACCAGTGGCAGTTCAAGGGCGTGGATTACGGCACCCCCGGCACGGCGGCCGGCGATGCGGCTCTCCTCAGCGCCATTCAGTCCATGTACGGCAACGTCGCCATCTCCAGCGGGGAGCTGGGCACCTACCAGGATAACGCCGGGACGACTCAGCCCCTGCCGCCCAGCACCATTTATTTCAACTTCGCTGACAAGAAATTCTATACTGCGGACGGTACTGCCTATACCGCAGGTTCTACGGAAGAACAGACTGCCCTTGATAATTTCACCAACAACTGGGATACGGCTCAGGGCACCAAAAATGTGGTGATGAAGGATCTGGTAGGGGAAAAGCTCGCCGCCATGACGCCCAAGGACACCACGGTCATGGTTGCCGCCAACCCGGCCAATGCCAACCATGTGGCCGAATTCAACAAGCCCATCGTGCTGGAATCCTCCGCCTGCACCAGCCTGAACAGCTCCTTCACAGCCAATCAGGCGCAGGACGGCTACGGCTACGGCGATCTGACAAGCTACAGCGTCGATGCGGACGGCATTCTGTACGGCGTCTATTCCAACGGCGTCACCCTGCCTCTGGCTCAGGTCTGCATGTATGACTTCACCTGTCAGCAGGGCCTGCGCCGCGAAGGCAACAACCTCTTCAGTCAGACCCGTGCCTCCGGGGAACCAAAATCCGGAGCGGCAGGCGTAGCCGGGCTCGGCACCATCAACAGCTATGCACTGGAACAGTCCAACGTAGATATGTCCACGGAATTCGTGCAGATGATCACCACGCAGCGCGGCTTCCAGTCCAACAGCAAGGTCATCACCACGACCGACACCATGCTTGATACCGTCATCAACATGAAACGATAGTATCCCGATATTCCTTAATCCTTGCCAGGGGCCTCCCTCGGCCCCGGATCAGAAAGCGCACCAGGAAAAATATTCCTGGTGCGCTTTCTGATCCGATCTTTGAACTTTTCCCTGCCCACATTTCGCCCCTGGCAGAAACAGGCGGCAGTCGCGTATTACGTCTGAAGCAAAACATTCCACCGCAAAGGCAAGGTCTCCATACCATATCTTTCTGGCCAGTCAGTCTTTATGCCATCAATATAATGACTCACGGCACTGAATGACTTGCGCCTGATGCCCTGCCTCGGCATGCTTATCCTGTTCTGAAATTTCAGATCTTCTTTCTTCTCCGGGATAGAGACAAGGAAAAGGGGGAAAGGAGAAACGTTCTGCCAGATATCAGGGCTGAATGCCGCACTCTCCATTTGTCATATATATGCAAATGGCAGCACCCTGCCCTCTCCGGGCAGAGGTACATTTTTTTGCATCTGCCCCCGATACGTTACGGAGAATGCAGACATCCGCGCCCCTTACTGCAGGCCCATACAGGATGGAACTGTGATTCCCGCGTGAGGAAACTCCATTTTCTGGAATGTCTTTTCAGCGGAGTTCCCCGGTTCCGCCAAAAGTCAGGCAAAAAGATTTTCTTCACAGCACACGGCCACAAGAAACATTGCGCCCAGTACCGATCCTGTCATCCCACAGAAGAAATCGCCCCAACTCCATTCCTTCTTGCTCCACAAATCAAGAAATTCCTTCACAATGGTGACCACGACCCCGGAAGCATAAAGAGGCTCCCAGAACACGCCCAGCAGCGTTAACAGAAATCCCCAGAAAAAATGGAGCTGGAGATCCCAACGAAAAATACGCATCACCACGGCCCCCGTCTTCTTATATTTTGTCAGCAGGTTCATAAACTCTCCAGAAGACTGGTTTGGAATGACTGGAAACGAAACTCCGTCCTTCAGACGAATCGCTCCTCCGCAGAAGCTTCCAGCGGCTCAAGCGTTTTCGTCCGGCGTCTTCAAGAGTATCCGAGAGCCCACGACCTTTCAAGTCGTACAGAAAACGAGAGAGGGCTTCAAAGAACGGGCTCGCCCGTCAGGCGTGCAGCGAAGTCTTTTCGATCAAATGTACCGTATGACTGATCTGGCGACCAAGAGGACTCTGACGACTTATTTCCCGTTCCAGCGACGTGATCCCCTTGAGAACGCTGGAGTGTCTGCGATTAAAACGATTCCCTATTTCTTCCAGCGTCATATCCGTATGCTTGCGCAGCAGGAAATAGGCGGTATTACGCGCCATGACCAGTTCCTGCCTGCGCGACCGGGAAGCCAGTTGCGAAGGCGTAAGCTTGTAGCTCCGGCAGACCAGATCCACCACTTCTTCCAGCGTCAGCGTGGAATGTTCCTGCGCCACCTGCCGGATAACCTCATACGCCATGGCTTCCGTTACAGGGCAGCCTTCCAGCCTTGCCTGAAGCGTAAGATTGTTCAGGCAGCCTTCCAGCATGCGCACGTCGCCCGTAATGCGGTCCGCCAGCATGGCCGCCACGGAATCCGGCAGAATAATGGAGTTTTTCCGCGCCTTGCGCTGAAGAATATGCAGCCGGGTTTCCCGATCCGGGCGGGCGATGGACGCAACGAAGCCGGAACAGAAGCGCGACACAAGCTGACTGTCCACGCCCTGTAAATCGCGGGGCGCAAAGGAACTGGTCAGCACTACGCGTCCACCTCTGGACTGGAGCGTCTTGATTGTGGCAAGCAACGCCTCCTGCGTCTTGTCCTTTCCGCGAAGAAAATGAATATCTTCCAGCAGCAGCATGTCCAGATTGCGGAAACGTTCGTTGAAATCCCCCATCTGGCCGAAACGGGAAGCCTGCACAAACAGCGAAGTATACTCTTCTGCCGTCAGATACTCCACCTGCGCACCGCTCAGATCGCCCTCTTCACACAGGGCACGCCCCACAGCCTGGGCAAGATGCGTCTTGCCGAGTCCGGACGCCGAGCTGAGGAACAGCATATCCACCGGTTCCGTAGCGTGCAGAATCTGGGTAGCTGCGGCATGAGCGAGCTGGTTGCTGGCACCTACCACGAAATCTGCAAAGGAATATTTCCATCCGCGTACAAAGGCAGACTGCCGCGAGCGCACATGCGGCATGGTGACCGGAAGAACAAGCTGCTCGCTGGCGGCAAGCACGGCCGGCGAAGAAGGAAATTCCGACAGAGAAGCCCTGCTGTTCTTTTCTCTTTCCGCCTTTAGTTCCACATTCAGCGCACGCCGGGAAAGTGGAGATGGGAGAGGAGGTTTCTCCTGCTGTGTCTTGTCCGATCCGGAAAGAACGGCAAGTTCCGGACGAGTCCCGAGTACCTCGGACGCAGCCTGCAAAATGGCGGAACTCAGACGTTCACGCACCCAGTTTGCCACGAAATCATTGGCCGCTTTCAGCTCAAGACGCCATTTTTTTGCGCCTTTTGCCCCGCTCAATGCGTGCAGCTCTCCCTTTAAAGGATCCAGCCAGACCTTACACTGAGGTTCCGGCAAATCCTTGTGAAGCTGAATGAGTATCTGGGACCAGCACGCTTTCATATGTGTTTTCTATACGAGATTTTATCTGTTCCGGCTATGCAGGGGATAAGCTTCCCCTCGCCTCCTGCACCTTTTTTTCTTCCCCAGTTCGACTTTTTGCTAACCTTGCGATTTAATATATTTTTACATTTTTGCTAGAAATTTCGCCTTCGGCGCAGGCACCTACGCGACAAGGGAATCTCGATGTCAATACCTGTTTATCCACTTTCTTCATCAATATTTTTCCACAACAATAACTTTATTTTTTTCAAAAAAACTAAAAAAAATTTGATATATCTCAAAAACACATAAAAACATATTCTTAGGAGCATAAAAAAATTGCTTCTCGATATGCGACCGTACTTCTGCAAACAACTTTTCCTTAAAATACAGATCTAAGCTGAACCCCAAGACCCATACTCTTGACATTCGTTTTATACAAAGCTATGTATCACCGGCTGGACGTGATCCAGCCGTGGAGAGATGTCCGAGCCGGCCGAAGGAGCTCGCCTGCTAAGCGAGTATACGGGCTTAAACCTGTATCGAGGGTTCAAATCCCTCTCTCTCCGCCATCAAAAATTTTTTTGAGTCCTTTCGGATACGTAATCATCCGAAAGGACTTTTTTTGATTCAGCATGTTGTTTTACGCTCAGCTGCTTTCCAAGCGTAAAACTTTTGCGATACGTTGCGTATCCTTTTGGTGGGGAGTCTTCCAGAAGGGGTGGATATTTTCTTGATACATAGACCAAATAAACAACGCAGTTCGCACAGAATATCTGTTCGCAGCCAACAAGAGAGAAGTTGAACAGAAGCCTGCGCATTGGTCTTTCCAGAGGACGGATTTCCGGCAACACTCCGAACCGACATGCTCTAATATTCATGCTGACGTTGAGATTCTAAGCAATATTCGCCACCTTCATGCAACGGGAGCATTCCGCCTTTATCGGCGCAGTACCTTCCCCGCAGGAATATCTGTACAGAGCCGAATCACACGAAGGAAGCATGACGATCAACACAACGAACAACGCAGTTTCCGCCATGATCAGCACCTTCAGTCTCGACGGCAGGGGAACATGTGAATTTGACGGAACCCTTGTCAATACGGACAGGGACGGATGGTATGAATCCGAAAATCCGGAGGACGGCATTGCCATTCTGTTCATGCAAAACAGGGCGGAACTGCCTGATTTCGGCAATATTCTCTGCGGCGCCTATGGCTCCATGGCCGGAGAATATATGGCCCGCCAATAAACGGTTTTCTGCATGAGGATCTGAAACGACAAGGGGGAAACGTCTTACGGATTCCCCCTGAGAATTCCCCCTGTCCTCCCCTGCCGCGATGCTTCGGCAATATACCCTGTGAATACGGGTGCAAAACTGTGCGACTCCGCCCCACGACGGAAAAACAATGCAAACGCGCTTGAAAGCCAGAGGAAAGAACCGATTCTGCCCTCCTCTCCCGTCTTTTTTCACCGCTTCAGACCAACGGCTCTGCCGGAAGGCATCCTGACAACTACTATTCAGAGATCAGGAAAATCCTCCCGCACAATATTCTGAAAAAAGGCTTCAGTCGGAGATTTCTTCCTCTGCCGCGGGCAGAACGACGCTGATTCTCAAACCTGTTTCCGTGCGTTCCGCCGACGCGCTGCACCTGTGGCAGGAGGCAATTTTCCGAACCAGCGTCAGACCGAGCCCCGCCCCCTGCGCATTTCCAATGCCTTCTCCCCGGAAAAAAGGCTCAAACAGGCGATTCAGTACATCGTCTTCCATCCGTGGACAGGTGTTTTCCACCCGCAGCCGAACCGTTCCGTTCTGTCTGTCCAGCCCGAGAATGAGACGACCGCCCCTGTCCGTGTATTTGAGCGCATTATCCAGCAGATTGGTTATGACGAGCGAAAGCAGGGCTTCGTCCCCCATAACCCACAGATCCGGCCTGATATCCACACTCAGCGACAGTTCCCGCTCGGCGATCAGGGCTTCATGCCGCAAAACGATATCCATACCAAGCGCGGACATGTCCACCGGCTGCATTTGCAGTTTTTCATGCTGCAATTCCAGTCTGCTGTTCAGCAGAGAAGATCCGACAAGCCGTTCCATATGTTCAATTTCCTGAAGCATATATCCGATATGCACGCAGGCCAGAGGCGTACCGGAAGCGTTGAGAATGAGACGGGGATACGTCTCCGCGTCGTCCTCCGCCCTGCTCGTACGGGAAGTTCTGGAAGCAAAAAGCGCGGCCAGTCCCTCCTGAACAATCGCCGCGGAAATACTCATCCGCGCCAGAGGCGAACGCATTTCGTGCGAAAGGTTGGCCACAAGCTGGCGCATGTTCCGGATATTGTTCAGCAGACTCTGCGCCATGTTGTTCACGGCCCGGGCAACCTGGGCAATCTCTTCCGGCCCGTTTTCTCCAACCCGGGCTTCAAGATCTCCCCCCGCTATCTGCAGGACTTCCGAACGCAGCCTGTTCAGAGGACGGGCAATACGCCAGGTAATCCAGACGCTCAAGGCTCCGCCGACAATACAGACGGCTATCAGACTCTGAAGGAAGATCATGAGCAGAGGCGGCGGGGGTTGTTCATCAAGGCGCAGGCAAACCACGGCCTCATGCTCCCGAAGATGCGCGACGCTTTCTGCCAGGTAGGCTCCGCTTGTCGCGTCGCGCAGTACCGTGACGGGCCTTTCCCTTACGCCGACCTTTTCCATCCTCTCTCTTGCAGCAGGAGAAAAGCGAGGATCCGGCTTTCCTATCATCATGGAACCGTCCGGATATTCAATCCACATTTTCTGCCGGGACTGCTCGAAAAATTTAATAAGCGCGCCGAGAGAGTCCTTTTCCCTTCCCTCAATGGCCGAAGCCGCATTGGTTGCGAGTTCCGCCAGAAAACGTGCGTGCATGTCTCTCTGCGCCATGAGCCGGAACATCGCAGAACTGACCAGATGGGACACGAGTATGAGAAGAATGGCATAGGCAAAGACTCTTTGCCAGAGTCGCGGCAACAGACACATGACTCCCCCTCACGCTTCCGATTTTGCGGAAAGGGCTTCCCCCCCGTCGCTGACCCAGCGATAGCCCGATCCCCAGACCGTATGAATGGGAGACTCCCCGCAGAGCTTACGCAGGGTATTTCTTGCCCGACTTACATATACGTCGATATTCCGATCGTTGCAGTAATAATTTTCCCCGAAGGCCATTGTCTGCAGATCGTCGCGGGAAAGAATCTCGTCCGGATGCCCCATAAACACGCGTATGATGCGGAACTCGGTGGTGGTGAGCTGTATGCTCTCTTCCCCCCGGAGCAGCCTCTGTCGTTTCAGATCCAGCCTTATTGACCCGGCTGTCAGCATATCCGGATGCTGTTCCTGCGAAAAAGCTCCCTGCCCCGTCGTGCGGCGCAACACCGCCTTGATACGGGCAAGCAGTTCTCTGGGATTGAAGGGTTTGGGCAGATAATCGTCCGCCCCCATTTCCAGCCCCACAATACGATCGGCATCATTGCCGCGCGCCGTAAGCATGATGACCGGAATACTCGATACCGCGCGCAGACGCTGAAGCACGATAAAGCCGTCATCTCCCGGAAGCATGACGTCCAGCAAGACAATGTCGGGCTTCAGTTCCTCCAGAGCAGCCTCAATACCCCGTCCATCATGCAACGAGCTTATCTTGCAGCCGTACGGCTCCAGAAAGTCCCTTGCATTGGTCTGCAACCTGCCGTCGTCATCTACAAGCAGCGCGTGAATTCTGACGTCTTCCCGCAAATCGGCCATGCCTTCCTCCCGCACAGTAGAAGCGAATACCCCCGGAAACATTCTGCGTCTCCAGAACAAATTCTTTTGTATGGGTAGCACACAGCCCTGCCAGTCCACAGCCCTCTGTCACATATTGTTACATTTGCAGCGACGGAAGCACTGTTCCCCCCTGAAGGGCAAAAGTTACAAACTGATACATATTATCAGCCTTCCGCAACACTTTTTCCACGTCCGAAGTCTATTTTAATTTCGCAAAACATCCGAAGAGAAAGGCATGGCCTCCATACGGGAAGAGTACGGCCATGGGGACATTCAAGGAAGGGAAGCGATATGCCAGCCTCAACATTCAATACTCCCATCATGAAGGAGCTGCTTCAGGGCATCAGAATTTCCGACGAGACCGGCAGACGTCTCGGCGTATCCCCGGCTCAGCTCGAGCTGTGGATTCATCAGCTGGCCGACAACCTGGACAGTTTTACCGGTTCGGAGCCAAGGAAGGACAACGCTCTGCGGGACACGGAAAACGGTTATCTTACGCAGGCGGAACTCAATTTTCTTCTGGACGGCCTTGCAGAACCCGCCACCCGCTGCGCATGAGCAGCCGCTGTTCCCCTGAAAGGGGCGTCCGACAACATTCTCTTTTCGTAAAGAACGCGCTCCTGCACAACATACAGTCCAGGAACAGACACTTATACTTTTGAGCTGAATAGCGGACTCCGCTCCGCCGTATTCTTCATCGACGGCAGACCTCATCGAGAAGGTCTCAAACTCGTAAATCCCGCTCTCCTGTCTCCAGAAAAGACGCCCGCGCCGCTCCCCGCACGACATCACGGAAACATCCACAAAAAAAGCCTGTCCTCGAAAAAGGTCAGGCTTTTGAATATTTCTCGTCGGAATATCCCCCGCAGACTACGGGCAATTCCGGTCGCAACGCAAGGCATTACGAGGATCTTCCTCCTGCGCAGGCTTCTTCAGAGGCTTGCCCAAAGCACAGTCCGACCTCTGTTGAAGCGTACAGCTCCCGCAGGATGAACCGTCCCGACGCCATGCTCCGGAAAGCGATTATTCCTTGCCGGCCAGCACGTTGCGCAACTTGGCCTCGTCTTCATGAGAAAGAGAGGTTTTAAGAATGGTGCCTCCTGTTCCGCGCAGTTCCTCAAGAGCCTTATCCACAGTGGCGTTGCGGAACAGAACGAACAGCGCGGAATGACCGGGCTGAAGCTGAGAAGCAAGTTCCTTCATGAACTCGTCGTTGACGCCGACATCGGCCAAGGCTCCAGATACCGCGCCGGCTCCTGCGCCGACTGCCGCACCCAGCAGAGGATTGAGGAAAATCAGACCGATCAGCGCACCCCAGAATCCGCCGCTGACCGCGCCTCCGGCGGTAAGGTTGACAAGCTGATGCAGTTTGATCTTGCCGTTTTCCTGTTTGACGGCGATGGCGGCATCTTCAAGCTCCAGCAGATATTCCTTTTGCAGTTTGAGCAGTTGAAGCCGAACTTCCTCAGCCTTGTACAGGGACGGATAGGCAACGACAACAAGTGTACTCATAGATATACTCCTTAATGGCGAGTAACAGAAAAACTGTTACCTGAATATATTAATCAGGAGCAGACCGAGGTCAAGAGTACGCAAGGTACCGGAATGGTATGATTCGGCGGGGATTTTCTTCAACAATCTGCAAAGACGGCTGACTCGAAATCGCACATTTTTCGTGCCTCATTGATGAAAGTTTCTGCATCATCCCCAAAAAGATTATTCAGCAGCAAGTCGTTGTCGGTTTTCCTTATCCGGCTTTTCTCATTTTCCATTTCAAGGATTCTGTCATAGAAAAAATCGTATTTAACCATCTGTTTTGTAAGTTTCATATATTCTCCTTTTGTTATACGTCGTCCCTGTGCCGTCCCTTGCGCCTTCCCCGCGCTCTGCGATCGTGCTGCATGCAGAAGAAGGCTCATGCTATGCGGCGATGCCGCCAAATCCGGGCAAATCCGAAAGGTCGGAATATCCGGACGGCATGGAGCGAACACGCCCGTCGTACACAATGCTTCCCCGATCCAATACAATGGCACGGGAGCAATAGCGCGCATATGTCCAGTCAGCCAGGGCAACAACGACGGTCACGCCCTCCCGGGCGTTGAACTCGCTCAGAAGTTCCATAATCTCACAAACGGAACGTGGTTCCGCGTTCAGCGCGGGATCTTCGGCAAACAGCACCTGCGCGCCCTGAACAAGAGTTCTGGCAAGCGCAAGCTTCCACCTCTGAACGCAGGAGAGAGATGCCGTACTCTGCCAGGCTTTGTCGCGAAGTCCCATACGAGCCAGAGCGTCCATGGCGCGACACACGCTCTCGTCGTCAAGCCTGCCGTCTGTTCCGTCGAGTCTGCATGGCCCGGCCAGGGCTCCGGAAACCGCATTGCGGGCCACGCTGACACGTTCAGCAAAAACTCTGTCCGGAAAAACAATCCCCATGCCAGCCCGGATATCCCGAATATCCCGGTTTACCAGACCATTTTTCTGGACGCTTGCTCCGCCGACCATGACGTATCCTTCCTCTCTGTCTCCGGCGGAAAACCCGCAGAGCTGGCGCAGGAGTACGGATTTTCCTGCCCCATGACGCCCCGTAATGGCTACCATTTCCCCGGGGCGCACACGAAAACTGACATTTCCGAGTGCCCTTACGCCGGAAAAACTTTTGTTCAGATTGACGACACGGATCATTTGACCTCCTCTGCCGCTCCATGCGGCGAGCCGAAAACCCGTTTCCATATGCTTTCGTTCACGGATACCCTTGTACCCGGGGAGTGTGAAAACGGAATGAAGTTCCTGTAAAATCATCGCAAAATATCTGACATTCCCCGCCATCAGAATGAAGGCGGAAAATTCTTTTTCTCCAGGACGAGGCACATACCGATCTGCGGCATTGACAGGCCCGCCCGCGTGAGGATAGAAGAAAAGCCCTGCGGGCCTTCCGCCCGCCGCTCCTCCTTCGGAATTTTCCGGGAACCGGGCGGCGGTGGCGCCGCCAACCCCGCCAGATCCGAAAGGAAGCAACGGTAACGGTTGTCGCCGGGTGTCCGGTTCCCAAAAGGCGCAAGAAACTCTTGCGCCTTTTTCTTTACCATGCGTCCTCTTCAGGAGGGCGCAGCTCTCACAACCATACAGGAATATCATCATGCGCAGTCACAACATGACGAAAGGGCTGGAAAAAGCTCCGCATCGTTCGCTTCTGCACGCTCTGGGTCTGACCAGAACGGAAATCGAACGACCTCTCATCGGCGTGGTCAATGCCGCCAACGAAGTTGTTCCGGGACACATGCACCTCGATCGCATTGCCGAAGCCGTCAAGGCAGGCGTCCGCGCCGCAGGCGGCACTCCCATGGAAGTGCCGGCCATTGCCGTATGCGACGGTCTGGCCATGAATCATGAGGGAATGAGGTTCTCCCTTCCCTCGCGGGAAATCATCGCCGATTCCGTGGAAATCATGGCCACGGCCCATCCCTTTGACGGGCTTGTGCTTATCCCCAACTGCGACAAGTGCGTCCCCGGCATGCTCATGGCTGCGCTGAGGCTGAATATCCCCACCATTGTCGTCAGCGGCGGCCCCATGCTCGCAGGCGACAACAACACCGACCTCAACAGCGTGTTTGAAGCTGTAGGAAAGCTGCGGGCCGGTCTCATCAACGAACAGGAACTGCGTAAAGTGGAAGAAAGCGCCTGCCCCGGCTGCGGTTCCTGCTCCGGCATGTTCACGGCAAACACCATGAACTGCCTTTCCGAGGCCATAGGTCTGGCATTACCCGGCAACGGCACCATTCCCGCTGTTTCCTCCGCGCGGATACGTCTGGCCAAGGAAGCCGGTATGCAGATTCTGGAACTTGTCCGCCGCGATCTGCGCCCCCGGCAGATTGTTACGGAAAAGGCCGTGCGCAACGCCGTAGCCTGCGACATGGCTCTCGGCGGCAGCACCAATACGGTTCTGCATCTGCCCGCCGTCTTCGCCGAAGCAGGCCTTTCCCTTACGCTGGACATTTTTGACGAAGTCAGCCGCACAACGCCGAATCTGTGCAAACTGGCTCCGGCCGGCCATTACCACATTGAAGATCTGCATCGTGCCGGCGGTATTCCCGCCGTTCTGGCGGAACTCCTGCGCAAGGGCTTTGTCGACGGAACCCCGCTTACGGTGACAGGCCATACCCTGGCTGAAAATCTGGACGAACTCGGCGCGCGCATCATGGACACGCAGGTCATCCACACGCTGGAAGAACCCTACTCTCCCGAAGGAGGCATAGCCATTCTTCACGGCAACCTAGCTCCGCAGGGCGCAGTAGTCAAACAGAGTGCCGTTGCTCCGGAAATGAAACAGCGTGAGGCGGTCGCGCGTGTGTTTGAATGCGAGGAAGACGCCATGCACGCCATTCTTGACGGCAAAATCAAGCCCGGAGACGTCGTGGTCATCCGCTATGAAGGCCCCCGCGGCGGCCCGGGTATGCGCGAAATGCTCAGCCCCACCTCGGCCATTGCCGGCATGGGACTGGACAAAGAGGTTGCGCTGATTACCGACGGACGTTTCAGCGGAGCCACCCGGGGAGCGGCCATCGGTCATATCTCGCCGGAAGCGGCGGACGGCGGCCCCATTGCTCTGGTGGAAGAAGGCGATATCATCCGTATTGATATCCCCGCCAGAAAACTTGAACTTCTTGTGGACGAAGCAACGCTGGAACAGCGCAGGGCAAAGGTAAAGCCCCACACCCCCAAAACGACGTCGCCATTCCTGCGCCGTTACGCAAAACTGGTCAGTTCCGCAGCATCGGGGGCGGTATTCTCCAAATAGGCGGCCTCCGCGCAAAACCGTGTTCTGTGGAATGCGACTACGCAGACTCCGGAAAGATTCGGATTCGCTCCGCAGAACACACCGAAAAAAATGAACTCTGAAAAACGCCTTTCCCTCATGATGCCCCTCCGACGGGGGGCGAGGAAAAGGCGTTTTTCACATATCTCCCGGGAAATATTTTCCGAAAAAAAGCGACCTTTCTTTCCGTTCCTTCAACGCCTCTTTCCGCTCAGGAACTTTCCTCTGAAAACAAGACGGACAGTTTCGCTGAAAACGTCATATTGTTTGCCTGTAACCGTACTGTCTTTACCGTTGAACATGTTCGAATCTTAAGGTGTCCATGAATATCGGCGAACAGGCCACACTGCCCGCCGGGAACGTCTCGCTTTGTCTTTCTGTCTCCTGCGGCGGGAAGCGACTGGACTTTATTGTCCAGTCGCCGTATCCCTAAACTTGGAATTCGCGAATATTCGTCAGCCGATCGCAAGGAACCGATGCTCGCAGAACAGTCTGTTCCCCCCTGTTCTGTCCATGAGGACTAGGCATTTTTAGAAGCTTTTGCGTTTTTTTCCTCTTTTCTGGGAGAAAGCTCATACCCCAGAGAGTTGGCCATGAACTCCAGCGGCTTCAAATCTCCTGTCTGCGTCATGATTTGCAGCAATGTTTCCGCCCCGAGCTTCGCACCGGTGTCGTAGGGATTTACTTCACGCAAAAGCGTGGAGTAGGGCTTGCCGATGGATTTGGCCAGATCCTTGGCCGGAACGGGGTTATCAAGCACCAGTTCGTGAAGGATGGAAGCGAATTCAGAAACCATAGCATTTCCCTCATTTCCGGGGAAATCTTTTCCCCGGTTATTGTGTGGAGACTCCCTGCCAGAAGTTTCCGCACGTTCCGCCATGACGTGGAAGACTCTTCTTCACCCCAAACACGTCATGGCTTTTTATAATCAAAACATTCCATAGCTTATACTAAGGGTCAATAATACGGGAAATAAAAAATAATACTCTTCTCATTATTCTCATTCATCTGTAAAATTTTTTGCAAAAATTCTATAAAATCTCTAAATAGTCTTTATATTTAAATTTTTTTCTATCCATTTTTTTTTAAAGCTGATACAGTCAAACAAAAGTTCTGATCGAGCTCTGCAACCGAACACGATTATACAAAGGATCTTGGTTCATTCGTGTTCCTTATATTATGGAAAGATGTGCGCCATGAAGTACCGTACCCATCTTTTTCCTCTTCTGTTATGCGGCCTGACGAGCCTGTGTCTGATTCTTGCCTCAGGATGTGCCTCTAAACGTTACGGCAACCTCCCTTCCCAAACGGCGGGGACCTCCTCGCGTCTGGGGATGAATGTCGTGCGGACAGCCTCGACTCAGCTCGGCAAACCTTACCGACTCGGCGGAGATTCTCCGCGCAAGGGCTTCGACTGCTCCGGCCTGATCTACTGGTCATTCGGACAAAACGGAGTCAAGGTTCCCCGCATCACCACAAGCCAGGCCCGAGCCGGTACGAAAGTTTCCGTCAACCGTCTCCAGCCTGGAGATATTCTCGTCTTCCGTACCCAAAACGCCCCGAACGGCCTGCATACCGGCATCTATGTCGGCGACGGCCGCTTTATCCACAGCCCCAATTCGCGCAGTCGAGTACGCGTGGATGATTTGTCTTCCTCCAGCTACTGGAGAAAACACCTCCTCATGGGAAGAAGGTTGTCTTCGCGCTGATATGCCTCTTTCCTTCTCCTTCTCCGTCACGGTCTGAAGCCCCTCCCCCTGGATTCGCTTCCGGCTCTTCGACTGTGAGGATCTGTGCTTAATATGGTGTCACGGTTTATATAAACGAATTTATATAGACAATATAATATTCCCGTCAAGTATCCAGAAAACGCGCCGCAAATACCGCACAAACAATTTATAACTTATCTTGGTAAAATAACAGGTAAAATATTTTATCCGCTCACAATCATACGATGGCATAAAAATTTCAACGACTCTGTGGACGTTTTTTAAATATAGATAAAGTTATTTTTTTCTCAATATTGATCAACCTTACCCATAAATGCAGACAGGAACTTCCGTGTTCCACACTCCACTCCTCAAAAGCTTCTGACAAACGAAACCTCTGCACCGGAAGATGGCAGCACTTAACCAACCTGCTGAAGTTCCCCCACAGGACAGCACGCTCCTCGCTCAACCTGAAAAGTGCTTTTTTCCGGAAGGCATAAAAGAAATTCGGGAATCGCTTCTTCCGTCATTTGAAAAAAGACGAGACCTCGCGCTGTCTGAGCGTCCGTCACAGCATGCCTGACAGACTCCGCGAACTGCGTTTGTACAACTGGCCTTTCCGCTTCTGAAGAAGAACAGGTCTATGGATGGGTGGATGGAAAGCGGCTGCGGGAATAATACTTCAAACCTGAAGGAAATGCTTTTGAACAGCCTTCCTGCCTATCGAGACGCACGTTATCTTCCCCCAAAAATCTGGAAGACTTCTATGCTTCCGAACATCGGACACAGTTTTTCCGGCGTCTTCTTCAAGAAAATCTTTCAGACGCCCATAAATCAGTCGCTAAAAGGATGACGACTTCCGTACTCGAACAAAGAAGCGCGCTCAGGAAAGGGAAATAGTCATAATATGCGGCATGGGCTCGGAATCCGACGGAAGGGACGATGCTCCGCCGAACAAAACTCCTTTACTGCGGGCAAAGCTTACGCGACGCTGCATTTCCCAGACGACTATCTGTCCGTAATGCTGCGCGGGATCTGCATCCCAGCCGCTGTCTTCCATGGCCCATACGGCTTTCTGTGTCTGCTCCCACAAATTGAGCAGCTCTTCATCCGGCAGAAGTTGCAGATCAAGAGGAAAGGAACTTTGTTCCGACGAAAATGAGGAAGTCGCAGAAAAAACAGGCACCATAAGGTCTCCGATAAAATTCAGAAAGGACTCTAGTAGCATCGGCCTGAAAAGGCAAGCCATAAAACCCGGACGGGCAACCGAACAGGAGAGTACGGCACACTATCCGCTTTTTCACACATCGTTCATGCTCCGTGCCGAAGAATACTCGTCCGTACCGGGTACCCGCCATTCTCATGCTTCGTGGGCCCTGTACAGTCCTCTCGCATCCTCCGGAAGAACGGGGAATGCTTGCCTCATTGTTCCATTGTGCATATTTTGAAGATAATCTTTCATGGAGAGAGATCATGTCGGAAAAAAATATCGCTGCGTTTTACAGCAAGGCAGAACTGGCCCGGCACTTCAATGTGCCGGAATCCACCATCCGCTTTTACTGTACCCGTTTTGCCGACTTCCTTCCCTGCACAGGAGAAGGGCGAAAGCGTCGCTATGCCTTTGCCTGCCTTGAGATTCTCGCCTTTATACGCAAACAGCTGCCTGTGCTGCGCACCAGCGAAGCCGTGGAACGGGCTTTGACCGAACATTTCCCCAGAACACTGCCCTCTTCCGCCATTCATGCCGTTCAGCCTGCAAAACCGTCTGAACAGGGACAGAGTCGCATCCAGACCATGACGGAAAACAGCTACAACTGGGGAATAAACAGCATACACGAACGTTTTTTCCAATTAATGCCACCTGAAAATCTTCCGGCCGAACATCAGGGAACGGCTCCCTCCATGCACAGTTCATCCCCGGCAGAAGACAACGACCTCCGAAACAGTCTCATGGAGCGCATAGGAGAGGCCCTGGAATGCCTGAACAGGGAAAACAGGGAAAAAACGGGAAAACTCGAAGCCCGTGCGGATGAAACGGACAGGGAACTCAATGCACTGCGTGAAGAAGTCCAGAACATGCGCCTGCTGCTGACAACTGCCGAAAAAACGCAGCAGGCCGATATTGAACAGTTACGAAGTCTCTTGTTGCGGGTTGCCAGAACCCTGACGGAGAAAAACACACGTTGACACCGCCGACGAACTGAATCCGCACAATACGCCCCCACATCGCTCCGTCGTACGACACGAGGGGCAGATAGCGGCTGATGACGTCTGCTTCCGATGATGTTCCGGCAGCTTCCCTCGTCATGCCTGCGAAAGCTCCTGATCTCGGGGAGCCGCCAGTTCCCCGTTCTCCGTCGCAGCTCCGCAAGTTGTCGCGCAGCGTCCTTCGGCAGGAAAAGGCCTTCTTTCCGCGACTTCCCGGCTCGAGCGAAAACGTTTTGTTTTTTCAGCAGGACGCCTCTCCATAACGGTTCGGCACGCCTTTCCTTCTTTCCGGGGGCACATGAAGTTGATACCTTACCCCTGCATGGCCGACCTGAAACAAAAAGCAGATAAAATAACTCAATGAATTCCCCCAGCAAAGGTATCACAGCATCCCGAAAGCACAGTTCCGACCCCGTAAAAACAATTTAATCAGGAAAATTATGAGGCTTGCCGGTAATGCTCACGAAAAGGGCGGCATATCAACCGGGAAGCTTTGCGAAAAGATGCCCGTCGATATCCGCCCTTTTCCCCGCTTTGCGGGAAACAGGGAGCCATGTTCAGTTTTTCAGACTGTGAATCGGGGCGGGAATCCGCCCGCCGAGGCTGATAAACCTCGAGGCGTCTCCTCCCGGAACGGGGATAATTGAGGCTTCGCCGAGCAGGCCGCCGAAACAGGCGGTATCACCGACCCCCTTTCCGGGAACCGGAATAATACGCACGGCGGTGGTTTTGCTGTTGATCATGCCTATCGCCATTTCATCGGCAATCATGCCGGAAATGGTGGAGGCCGGCGTATCTCCGGGAATGGCAATCATATCCAGCCCCACGGAACAGACGCTGGTCATGGCCTCAAGCTTTTCCAGACTGAGCGCGCCGGAGCGTGTCGCAGCCTCAATACTGGAATCCTCGGAAACGGGAATAAAGGCACCGGAAAGACCGCCTACATGAGAGGAAGCAAACGCTCCGCCTTTTTTCACAGCGTCATTAAGCATGGCCAGGACGGCGGTTGAACCGGGCGCGCCAATGGAAGACAACCCCACGCTCTGGAAAATTTCGCCTACGGAGTCCCCGACTGCCGGCGTCGGGGCAAGGGAAAGATCTGCAACGCCGAAGGGAATGCCCAGACGATCAGCAACTTCTTTTCCAATAATCTCCCCAACGCGGGTAACTTTGTACGCTGTTCGCTTGATGACTTCCGCAACTTCGCCGAGAGTAATACCGCCGCTTTCGCCTGCGGCCATTGCCCGATCTATGGCCTTTTTAACCACTCCCGGCCCGGAAACGCCAACATTGATGACCACATCCGGTTCCCCTACCCCCAGATAGGCTCCGGCCATAAACGGTACGTCCTGCGGAATGTTGGCAAATACAACAAGTTTGGCACAGCCTATGCCGTCACGATCGCGCGTGGCTTCCGCCACATCGAGAATTCGCTGCCCCATCAGAGCAACGGCATCCATATTGATACCCGAGCGGGAAGAAGCCACATTGATGGATGAGCAGATTCTGTCGGTACAGGCCAGAGCTTCTGGCAGAGAATCAATAAGATTACGCTCGCCGGGAGTCATTCCCTTTTCCACCAGCGCCCCGAAGCCGCCGAGAAAGTCGACTCCCGCATTTTTTGCCGCCTCATCCAGTACCCGGCAGGCCTTGACCATTTCATCCCGGGAGAAGGAAGCCCCCACCACCCCGATGGGGCTGACGCTGATGCGCTTGTTCACCACCGGAATGCCGTACTTGTCGGCAACATCGTTGCAGGTTTCCACCAGTCTGCTGGCATAGCGGGATATTTTTGCCCGCACCTTATAGGCAAAAACGTCAAAATCATGAGTAGCACAGTCAAAAAGACTGATGCCGAGCGTCACCGTACGTACGTCCAGATGTTCGTTACGCAGCATGTTGAAAGTGCTGAGTACTTCGCGATCGGTAAGCATGAAAATCTCCCCGGTTCAAAAGGTAGCCGGAATTATTGGCGCTGATTGAAAATCTGATTCGCAGTCTTTTTCTTTTCCATATCTCAAATGGATTGAACGCGATGCACGGCCTCAAAAATATCCCTGTGCTGCATACTCACGCGCAGGCCCATTTCTCCGGCCTTGTCCTCAAGCGTACGACGCAGGGCGCTTCTGTCTATGGACAGAGGAAGAGACACCTCAAAAACCTGAAGCGCGCGCCGTTTCGCCCCGGGACGATCATCAGGAAGCTCCGGCATGATGGCCTTCATATTTTCAATATTAACCTTGCTTTCAGCAAAGATACGGGTAAAGGCAGCCACCACGTTCAACCCGTCTTCTCCATCCACGGTGATCACAAAAGGTTCTCCGGGTTCGCCATGGTAAACGGCATTTTCGTCCAGAGGACGCACAATGACCGAAAGACTCATATTGCGGGCGTCAATGGCCTTGACAAGTTCACTGTGTACCTTGTCTTCCGTCATTTCGTCAGGTTTCTCGGCAATAAAAATGGCTGCAAACTGCCCTTTGAGAATAGTCTGGCTGATTTCCTCTATATTACACTTCAAGGAAGACAGCGTACTGGAAACCAGATAGACGACGCCGGGGCAGTCTATCCCCAGAATGGAAACAGCAATCTTGCTCACGATATGACCTCGCAGAAAAGAGAGAATGAAACTCTTGCGCGTTCAACCCGTTCTTTGTGCCAGTCCCGGGCCCGGGCTGGCAAGTAAAAAATCAAGTAAAAAATCAAGAAAGAAAGGACCCGGGCGAAATTTGCACGATCGTACTATTGAAATGCGTCGGGTTTCAGGTAATACTATTTCCGAATAAGGAAAAAGAAAGCGGCGGCAATGGAACCGAAATCCGGTTTTCGTGGTCGCCGCGATGTCCGTCGGATGCATGCCTGCGGACAGAACACAGGAAAAAGCTTCCGAAGTCTGGTATCCGCCGGCTTCGGACTGACGGCCGAAAACGGAACAGACTGCATCCGGCCGCCTGAACCTCCAAACCTCTTCCCGACGAAGCAGGGCGCCGGAACGCGAAATATGAGGTTTCTCTATGCGCTGGAATGATATCGCCGTCAAAAAAAGACTCTACACCGTCTTTGGAATCGGCATTTTCTTCTTCATCGCCGTCATGGCCGTAATCCTGAGTTTTCTCTACAAGATAGGCGACGACGCCGCGCTGTTGAGCAAACCTCGCAACGATACGGAACTGCTGGCGGCCGAAGTCAGCCATCTGCAATGGGCGATGGTCGTGCAGAACTATGTCATGAACGAGGGTAATGTTCCTCTGACCGCGGCTCTTGACGGGCATCAGTGTGCATTCGGGAAATGGTTCTACGGTCAGGGACGCAAAAATCTGGAAATGGAAGTACCGGGCCTGGGTACGATTTTCTCCACGCTGGATCAGAAACACATTGCCCTGCATAAAAGTGCCGCAAGCATCGACGAATCCATGAAAAAAGGGGATGCCAAGGCTGCACGCGCCCTTTTTGAGACAACAACCCTGCCTCTTCTGACGGAAGTACGTTCCCTTCTGGGAGAGGCCCTCACCCTTGCCCGTGATTCCCAGAGCAGCATCATTTTCCGTCTGAATGAACAACTGAAAAAAATTACCGGTATTGCCATTTCAACGTCCGTTCTCTTTCTTTTTGCCGGACTGTTCGTTGCCGTCATGCTGGTACGCGGCATCTGCAATCCTCTCGGCAGACTGACAACGGCGGCCCGGCGCGTGGCAGACGGAGATTTCATGCCCGTGGACATCACAAGCAGGGACGAAGTCGGGCAACTGGCCTCTGCATTCAATACCATGACGGGCGTAGTCAAGGAAAAACTTGGCGTCTCTCAAGGGATTATGCGGGGTATGACCATCCCCTTTGCCTCCTGCGATTTGGAAGGGCGTCTTACCTACGTCAACCGTCCCATGCTTGAATGCTGGGGCAGAACCGGTAATCCTGAAGATTATCTCGGCATGAACGCCGGAGAATTTTTCTACGGAGACGCGTCCCATCCGACGCTTTTCAGCAGAATTCTGTCCGAGCAACAGGCCGTCACCAATTATGCGATAACCCGAACCAATCTTGCCGGGGTCAAAAAGCATCTTGTTATGGACGCCTCTCCCCTGCTGGATCTGGACGGACATCTGGTAGGCGCGTTCACGCTGCATAACGACCTGAGTGAGATACACGAACAGCGGGATCGCATCGCCCACCTCAACGATCGCATATTCCTTTCGGCAAACCAGGCCCAGGATATCTCCCAGACGCAAAGCGCGGCCTTTGAAAAACTCTTCTCACAGTTGAGTACCACGCAACGCATGGCCGAAGAGCAGGATCATGACGCCACGCAAACAGCCTCCACCATCCGCGAGATGACCGACGCCATGCGGGGTATGGCGGAAAAGGTCAATCTGAGCATGGAAAAATCGCAGGGCGCACGTCAGGAGGCGGAACAGGGAACAGACGTGGTGCGCCAGACCATTGCCTGCATCGGACAGGTGACCGAACAGACCGCACAGATAGCCGAAAGCATGAAGGAACTGGATACTCACGCTTCGGATATCGGAAAAATTCTGGGGCTGATCAAGGATGTGGCCGATCAGACCAACCTGCTGGCACTGAACGCCGCAATTGAAGCGGCTCGAGCCGGAGACGCCGGCAAAGGCTTTGCCGTCGTGGCCGACGAGGTGCGTAAACTGGCGGAAAAGACCATGCAGGCCACGGATGAGGTATCCAAGGCGATCTCCGCCATTCAGGAAAGCGTCCGCGCCAGCGCCCACGCGACGGACGAAGCCGTCGAACTCACCAAAAAGGCAACAGAACTCGCCGATTCCTCCGGAGCCAGCCTGAATCATATTCAGACCGTTATCGGGCAGGCCGTGGACGATATCGCCATCATTGCGGAAGAAACGACAAAACAGTCGCATTCCAGCGAAGACGTCATGCACATGATGGAAAACTTCAGCCAGCAGGCGCATCTGACTACTGTGAATATGGAGCAGTCCACCGGCCACGCCTCGGAACTGCGTAAACTGTCCGATGCGCTGCGGGATCTGATTGCAGCCATGCGCAGCGAACGCCGCATGGATGAACGTTTCCATATTTCCGAACCATATTCGATAAGCATATCGGGAGAACGCGGTTGTCGCCTCCGGGCAAACATGCTTGATATCAGCGCATCAGGTATGCGCCTGCACGCCGACGAGGCGGGTAACCGTTGCACAGAAGGTGAACTGGTACGCATCGACGCTCCCAACCCGCCATTTGATACTGTTCTGAAAGGAATCAATGCGCGCATCGTATGGGTGGACGGCCGCCAGATAGGGCTGCACTTTGAACAGAGAATCGATGCCGATCTCGCGGTTCTTGCATCACGCGTCAATCGCGTCTGAGTATCCGGGGGAAAGCGACCGGCTTTCCCCCGACACGTCAAACGCAGGAAAAGGTCCCCGTCCACAGGCCGGACACGGAAAAAACCGAAGAAGGACGAGAGACATTCCCTCCTGCGCGGAGTCTTTTCTGAGGTTTACATGCTTTTGTCCTCCATGCACTGGCGGAGAAAAACGTTTTTTTTTTGTGCTTCCTGCTTGCCGTTGATCTCCTGATTTCCTTTACGGTCGTAAAGGCGCAGACTGTGCTGCGCGTGGGCGTGGAGACGAACTATCCTCCCTTTTCGGTTCTGTCTGAAGACGGAAGTCCGACGGGTTTTGATCCGTGCATAGCGGAGGCACTGTGCCGCGCTATGCAGCGGACATGTGAAATTATGCCCCTGCCGCTTGAAGAACTGCTGAATTCCATGGAAGAAGGAAAACTTGATCTGGTTGTCGCCGGTCTCACGGCGAACAGAGAGCGTGAAGCATATATGGACTTCAGCGACAGCTACTACCATTCCCGCAGCATCTACATCGGCAGACCGGGCTTCGAAACAAGCAGAGAATGGCTGAAAGGCAAAAAAATCGGCGTACAGGCGGGTACGTACCATGTCGATATCGCACTCGGGTTGTGGGGAGATATCGCAGAAATAGTTCCGCACAGAAGCTATGGCGGGATGCTGGACGAGTTATGCGCAGGCCGGCTGGACGTCATCATTTCCAACGGATTGCCGGGATATGAATTTCTGCGGAGTGAACGCGGAGAAGACTTTGTCATGCTGGAAATGGATCAGCCTCTTGCCGAGGATCGCGACGGCGCCCGCATGGGAGTACGCCGGGGAGATCCCGATCTGCTGAAAGCCGTCAACGACGGCATCAGAGATATAAAGCTGAACGGAGAGTACGAACAGGCTGCACGCCACTATTTTTCCTTTGGCATCTACTGAACTACCGGGCAAACGAAATGTCGAAAAAATTCCGGCGCATCAGCATCCGCGACTTTTCCCTGGGACTGGCGCTGCTTATGTTCATATTTTTTGTCTTGGCCTTCCTGCTGGTCTTCCACGATCTGGAACATATCAGGACGCTGGCATGTACTACCAGTCGGGAATATCTGCCCCGCATTCTGGCCAGACAACAGATGTTTCTCAATCTTGAAAGGCTGCGCCGCAACGTTTCGCTCGCCTATCATTCAAGGGAGCGGCGGGAAGCAAACAGAGCCGGCGTGACAGCTCGGGCGCTGATTGGAGAATCCGTCTTCGATGAGGCTACGGAATTTTCCGCTCTGCTGGAAAAACTGAGGCCGGATTTTGAAAAACTCCTGAAACTGAAAAGCCGGCTCTTTGAACAGGAAGAAGACCTGCACGACCGGGAAATGATGTTTGTCTCCTCTTTTGCCAGGCTGACCCTTCGCAGCGGCATACAGATTGAACGCCCCCTCCATGGGCCTCTTCATGGCCAGGATCCGCACCTGCTGGAAAACAGCGTGCGCATCCATAACAACTTCGAGAAAGTAATGAAACCGCTCCTGGAATTTTGCAGTCATGCGGATTCACAGGAACAGGCGGATCATGTTTTGCTGGTCGACTGCGACAATTTTCGGGAAAACTGGAAAGGAATAGGTGATGAACTCGGCAATCTCATCGCGCTCGACGCCGAAACCCGGACACTGTGGCAGAATATCGACAGAGAGCTGCGCGAATTCAGCACCTACGCCTCCACATCCGAAGCATCCCATATTTCGCAGGACATGACGCATATCAATGAGGAAACCAACCGCATCACTCGACTGTTCCTCTTCTCCGGAGCCCTGCTTCTGGCCGGTCTGGCAGGAATGGCCATACTCATGCACCGTCATCTTTTGAGGCCTCTGGTTTCTACATCCCGCACTCTGGATGCCATACGCTCCGGGAAAAAAGCGCCCTATCTTCCCCCTGCCAGAATACTTGAAGTCCAGAATATACTCGATGTTCTGCCCGGTCTTGCCCGGCACATGAAAGAGTTGAGCCTGCGTTCCGGCCAACTGAAACGGGAGCGGGATCAGCTTGCCGATCTGAGCTTTCGGGATGGACTGACAGGCATCGGCAACCGGCGTGCTCTGGAAAATATTCTCAACTCCGACATCCCGGGAACCCCATTGACGCTGATCATGCTCGATCTTGATCTGTTCAAAAGCTACAACGACATTTTCGGCCATCAGCAGGGCGATGTTGCGCTCAAGGCAGTGGCCCAGGCCGTCAAGCAATCGCTGCTGCGTCCCTCCGACGCGGCCTACCGATACGGAGGGGAAGAGTTTACCGCCCTCCTGCGCGACTCCTCCCGCGAGGGAGGGCTGACCGTGGCCCAGCGTATCATGGACAATATACGTTCGCTGGCACTGCCTCATCCTGCTTCGCCCACCGGATTTATTACCGTCAGTATCGGCATGGCGCGCCGTATGAACGGAGACTTCACGAATGTACAGAAACTTCTGACTCTTGCGGATCAGGCCCTGTACCACTCAAAAAAGTCGGGACGCAATACCATCACCCTGAGCGGAGAATATGAGGAAAACACTGAGGCGAAATGAGTCGGGACAATGCCCGCACTTCTGCTCTCTGCTCCCGCTCCTGTCCGAAACTCTGTGGAAGACATCATGAATTCATGTGCTGGACGACGGCACCTTCTTCGCATAGCTTGCGGGAAGCAAGGAGGGCCCCATGCGCCGCTGTCTGATCAACCTCACCCGCTTCGGAGATCTGCTCCAGACCCAGCCTGTCATCCGCGCCTTTCGTGATCAGGGAGATCAGGTTTCCCTCATCTGTCTGGAAAACTTTGCCGCTGCAGCCGAACTGCTGGACGGCCTCGATCAGGTGCTGCCCCTTCCCGGAAGCGGAATACTGGCCAGCCTCGATCGGGATTGGCGTCTATGTACGGATTCTCTTGCAATATGGGTTCGTGATGCCCGTGCGGCTCTCCGCTCGGATGAAGTTCTCAACCTCACGCCTTCTGCAGGAGCCCGCCTGCTCGGGCGACTCATGGCCTTTCCCGCAGAACAGGATCCCACGCATAGCGCCATACTGGGCGGGTTCGGCATGGATGCCCACGGATTCGGAAAAAACGGCTCCCCCTGGGGAAGCTATGTTCAGGCCGTCACGGCCAGACGCGGATGCAGCCCCTTCAATCTTGCCGACGGCTTTTTCCGCATGGCCGGCTGTGCAGGTACGCCCGACGGAACCCTGCGCGCGCCGACGGAAGAGGCTCTCGACAGGGCTCGCGAACTGATATGCAGACAACAGGAACAGTTCCTTCCCGCCGACACTGAACATCCCAGAGGCTATGTTGCCTTTCAACTGGGAGCAAGCAGGGAAGACAGACGCTGGCCTGTGGAATATTTTGCCGTACTGGGTCGGACTCTGTGGGAAGATGGCCGAATGCTTCCCCTTCTGCTGGGCACAGAGGAAGAACGCCCGCTGGCGGAGCAGTATCTCTCTCTTGGCGGCCCCGGACTCAACCTTGCCGGAAAAACTTCCCTTCCTCTTCTTGCGGCGACCCTGCGCCAATGTCGCCTGTTGATTACCAATGATACCGGCACAATGCATCTTGCCGCAGGGCAGGGTATCCCGATACTTGCCATATTTCTGGCCACGGCCCAGCCCTGGGACACCGGCCCGTACAGGGAACATTCATGCAGTCTGGAACCGCGCATGGATTGCCACCCCTGCTCATTCAACGTCTCCTGTCCTCATGGTCATGCCTGTCGACACAGCATAAAGCCCGAAGCTCTGGCGGAACTTGCACTTAACTTTCTGCACAACGGTATATGGGAAGCAGGGGAATCGATTCGGCGTCAAGCCAGAGTATGGCGGAGCGAACGGGACGATGCCGGCTTTATGAATCTTCGCTCCCTCTCTGGAGACGACAGGGAAGAACGCGGTATCTGGCTTCATATTCAGCGGGATTTTTATCGTCACTTCCTTGACAGATGGAGCAGCGAAACAGGACAAAAGGTACAGGAGGAAAAAATTTCCCCCTCTCCGGCCACTCTTTCGCTCTTCCGCCCGGACTCCCCCTTAAAACTGCGCATCCTGTCCACGGCAGAAAAAGCCTCCGGTACGCTTCTTCTGGCTCTGGAACAGGGTCGACTGCTGAAGATGCGTACTACGGAAAAACATCGTACCGCCTTTCTTGCCACCTGCGCACGTCTGTCTACAATCTTCTCTGAAAGTGCCGATTTCGTTCCTCTTTCTCTGATCTGGCGTACGGCTCTTCAGGAACACGGCGGCGACCTCCCCGCCATGTTCCACTTTTTCGCTCTGCTGCGGGAAGAGCTGTCTTCTCTGGCCCGGCAGGATTAGCCCTTCAAGGTTGGCCCATTTCTTGCATTGTCTGAGGCAACGACAAAAATATCCCCCCTTTGCGGGGAGACAGGAGGATATCATGATCATCATCGACGGCCGCGCCTCAGATTTGCGCATTGAAAATTTTTCCAACCTTGAGGAAATCCTGGTGGAAGCCAATGCCGAATGCACCAGGGATCAGCGTATTGTCACAGATGTTCTGCTGAACAACGAACCCTTCTCGGAAATTTATCCTCATCAGGCTGAAGATATCGAACGCGATGAAATCCGTTCTGTGGAAATCAATACCATGCCGCTCAATGAAATGGCTCTCAATATTACCGACGAGCTGTTCAAGGTTACCCGCATGATGGAAAGCGGCAGCCTCCAATGCGCCAAGCTGTTCCGTCAGGGCGACGACCAGCAGGGTCTGGAACTCTTCCAGGATCTTCTTGACGTTACCCGTGACTTCATGTCCATGATCGGCGTGCTGCGCCATGACTTCGTCACCGTGAACGAACCCGAATTCGACTCGCTGGTGGAAAAAGTTTCCGCCCTGCTCGGCGAAATGACCGAAGTATTGGAAAGCGAAGACTGGATTCTTCTGTCCGACCTGCTCGAATTTGAATTCGTTCCGGTAAGCAAAGCATGGAACAAAATTCTGGAAAAGCTGCGGGCCACCATTTCCGACACGATTACCCGCTCATAAACGCTGCTTTGGAGACCAGTCATGTCCAGTATTCATCTGACGCTTCTGGATCGCGCCCTCATTCTTGCCCAGCATGAACTTGAAGCCATGCGGACAGGAGATGTGGAAAGCGCCGAATCACATTTTCACGAACGGACAGAACTCATGCGTCAGGCTGCGGACACGCTGGATGAGGAAACGCCGGAAGATTACCGCGTCAAACTTATTGCCCTGCAGGGGTATAATCAGCTTATTCATGAAGAAGGTCAGGAGCTGCTGGAACAGATTCGCAGTCAGCTCATTTCTGCCCGCCACACCATTCGCGGGGTAAAAGGCTACGCGCGGGTACGCCGGATGCAGTAATCCCCCTGTCATATGACGTCAGAAAAAGCGCTTTCCTGAAAAGGGGGAGCGCTTTTTCTTTATCTTGATGACATAATACAGGGAAAACACATCGTTTCTGCCTTGAAATCACTATGAAAAAGATAGGGGCTGTCCTAGCTAAGAAAAAAGAGCTAGGATACCGGCATGTATGAAAGACGCAGCAGACTAAATAATCGGCAACAGACCGAACTCATAAAGTTTTTTGTGGCCGGTGCCACGGCAAGGGCTGCCGGA
>DWXS01000008.1 GCA_019119045.1 Candidatus Mailhella merdavium
ACACCCCGCGCCCATTGTCCCCCGCCGAAAACCCCGCCCGAAGGCCCCGGAACCTCCCGCCGAAAACCCCGCACGCGCCGATGATTCCGCCGCTTCTCACGGAGACCTCCGCCGGAACTCCGCAAAGCTCCCGCCGGAACCGATCTTCCGCACCTTCCCGCGAAGGCCCCCGTCGCTCTCCTCCACAGGTTCCCCCGCCGACCTCCGGACGACAAAAAGCGCGCCCCCGCGCAACGGGAACGCGCCCCGGACACAAGAGGGACACAAGATGAAGGCAAGCCGTAAACAGGAGGGCACGACAGGCCCTGTCAGCCTTGCCGCGCCCTCGCTTCTTGCCTTTATTTGTCGCCTGTCGGCCTGAGTTGTCGTCTACATATCGTCGGAGGAACCGCGCGACACTTCCACAACGCCGGGAACGCCGCGCAGTTTTTCGATGCTCTGATACAGATGCACGGCGTCGCGCACTTCGACGGTAAAGTCCATTTCCGCCCGACCGTCGACCATGGAGTACACCTGAAGGGAATCGATATTGATGTCCTGCTCATAGAGCGCGCGGGTGAGGCTGGCAAGCAGACCTTTCTCGTTCTTCCCGATAAGATGGATCTTTGCGGGGAAGGGTTTGCTTTCCTGATTGCTCCAGTTCGCGGAGATCAGGCGTTCCGGCTCGAGATTCTGCACGTTGGGGCAGTCGAGCGTATGGATGATGACGCCCCTGCCCCTGCTGATGAATCCCACGACGGCATCGCCGGGGACGGGGTTGCAGCAGCGGGCGAAGTGTATGAGCGTATCGTCCAGGCCCTGAATGATGATGCCCTCGGAAGACTTACGGGAAGGGGTATCCTTGGGCACGGGGGCTATGGGACTTTCTTCCTCCTGCGGTCTGGTCAGGGCGATGAAGCGGTTGAGAACCTTGCGCGGGGTGATGCGCGCATATCCGACGGCGGCATAGAGATCTTCCAGAGAGTTCAGGGAATATTCCGGAAGCAGCAGTTGCAGGGTTCCGTCCTTGGCGGCCTTGCCGGCGTTGACGCCGAGCTTTCGGCCTTCCTTTTCCAGCATGTCCTTGCCGAGTTCGACGGCGCGGGTGCGTTCTTCCGTGCGGATATAGTGCTGGATGCGGCTGCGGGCCTTGGCGGTTTTGACGAGCTTGAGCCAGTCCCGGCTGGGCTGACGGTTCTTGTCGGTGATGATTTCCACGGTATCGCCGCTGACAAGGGGGGTGGACAGCGGCATGAGCTTGCCGTTGATCTTCGCCCCCACGCAGTGCGAACCGATGTCGGAGTGAATGAGAAAGGCGAAATCAAGGGGAGTCGCGCCCTCGGGGAGCTGCTTGACCGCGCCCCGCGGGGTGAAGACATAGACCTCATCCTTAAAGAGATCCATGCGCAGCGACTGCATGAACTCCTTGGAATCCGATTCGTCCCGCTGCCGGTCGAGCAGATCTCTCAGCCATTCGAATTGCGGCATGTCCCGCATGTTCATGGCGTGATGCCGCTCCTTGTACATCCAGTGAGAAGCGACGCCGTGTTCGGCAAGATTGTTCATCTCTTCCGTGCGGATCTGGATTTCCACCCTTTCGCCTTCCGGCCCGATGACCGTGCTGTGCAGGCTCTGATAGCCGTTGGCCTTGGGCATGGAGATATAATCCTTGAAACGCCCGGGAACCGGCTTCCAGAGAGCATGCACAAGCCCGAGTACGGCATAGCAGTCCCTCAGCTCGTTCACGATGACCCGGAAGGCAATGATGTCGTGCATTTCGTCAAGGGTGGTGCCCTGCTGCTGCATCTTGCGGTAAATGCTGTAGATCTGCTTGATGCGCCCGAACACGCGCCCCTTGATGCCGTTTTCATCCATGATGCCGCGTATCTTGTCGATAACCTTGGAAATGAGCTGCCGCTCCTCCATCCTGTTCTCTTCAAGCCAGCTTGTGATGTGCGCATACACGTCCGGCTTGAGATAGCGGAAACTCAGATCCTCCAGCTCCTGCTTGATCAGATGCAGACCAAGCCTGTTCGCCAGCGGCGCATAAATGTCCATGGTCTCCCGGGCAATGGCAAGCTGCTTGTGCGGCTTCTGAAACTGCAAGGTGCGCATGTTGTGCTGACGGTCCGCCAGCTTGACTATGGGCACCCGGATGTCGTGCGACATGGCAAGGATCATCTTGCGGATGTTTTCCGCCTGCGCCTCTTCCTTGGTGTCGAAGGTCATCTGACTGATTTTCGTGACGCCGTCGACGATATCCGCCACCTGCTCGCCGAACTCCGCTTCAAGCTCGTCGATGGACGCGCTCGTGTCCTCAACGGTGTCGTGCAGCAGCCCGGCCGCAATGGTATGCTCGTCAAAGCCCATCTGCGCCAGCGTCAGAGCCACGGACGCGGGGTGCATCATGTACGGCTCGCCGGAAAGACGCATCTGCCCCGCATGGGCGGCGGCGGCATAATCATAGGCCTTGCGCACCATGGCTTCATCCGCGCCGGGATGATGGTGCAGCATGGCATGAACAATCTCGTCGGCCTGCGGCATGCTGCCGCGCTTGTGATGCGCCGCCGAAGCGTCTTTAGCCCCCGCCGGATTCACCACGCCCGTCACAAGCGTCGCGCCCGCCGCAGTCCCGGGAGCCGCCGCGCCCGCCGTCTCATCCGCCGCGCCGCCGGAGAGCGTCGTCTGATTTGTTGCGCCGCCGGGAGCCGCGTCGGAACTTCCCGCGTTTGCCGCCCCGGATTCCGCGCCCGTCGCGTCGGAATCCGTTGTCGGATGTGCTTTTTCCGGGGATGATTCCGCCGGAGTCGTCGCAGAAGGCCCCGCAGACGTCGCCGGAGCCGGAGAGGGATTCAGTTCCTGAGTGCGAAGCTTGTTCATGCGTCACCTTTTTACCGTTGCAGTGCCTTGGGAACCCACCAGCGATCGAAGTTATAGCTTATACCGGCCGGAGCCGGTTCAATACCGCGGAATCTGGCCTGCACCATGGGCAGGGCATAGGGCACATACAGGAAAAGATAGGGCTGATCCTCGTGCAGAATTTCCTGAAAGCGGTCATACATGCGCTTTCTTGCGGCGCGATCGGCGGTAGCTCTTGCCTGTTCAAGGAGGCTGTCGACTTCTTCGTTACGGTAATGAACAAAATTCAGTCCGTTTTCGGAAATGGCGGAGGAGTGCCACACGTCGAATATATCGGGGTCGTCAAGAATATTCCAGGCCAGAATGAGGGCGTCGAAGCGGCCGGGATGCACGAATTCCTTGAGGAAGGCCGCCCATTCCACGGTACGGATGGACACCTGAACGCCGATGGCCTTGAACTGCTGCTGCAATATGGTTGCGACCTTGATCCGCTCGTTGTTCCCCTGATTCACAAGGATGGTGAAGCGGAAGGGCAGTCCCTCCCTGTACAGCACGCCGTCCTCGCCGGGCAGCCAGCCTGCCTCGGCAAGCAGGGCGCGGGCCTTTTCCGGGTCGAAGGGATAGGGCTTCACCCTGTCGTTATACACCCAGGTACCGGGCTTGTAGGGGCCTATGGTGCTTTCGCCCATACCCCACAGCGCGCCCTTGATGATGTCCTCGCGCTTCACCGCCATGGAGAGGGCCTGACGAACCCTGCGATCCTTAAAGAGCGGACTTTCCAGATTGAAGCCGAGATAGGTATAGCCTGCGGAAAGATATTTGTATTTTTTCCATTCCCGATCCCATTCCGGGCCGGAGGTCTGGCGCAGATACTGCTGCGGGGTCAGACCGAGGAAGTCGATTTTCCCCGCCCGGGCTTCCAGAAAGATGGTCGAAAGGTCGGGAATGATGCGGTAGACCACTTCGTCCAGATAGGGCCGCCCCTTGAAATAACGCTCGTTGGCTTCCAGCACGATGCGGCTGCCGCTTTCCCATGATTTCAGTTTGAAGGGGCCTGCGCCTATGGGATTGCGCGCAAAGGAGGTGGTGACGATATCCTGCCCCTCAAGAATGTGCCGGGGCAGAATGGGGTGCATCCAGGTTATCGCAGCCCGCGCATAGGGCGCGTCGTAGCGGACTTCAAAACT
The DNA here is from genome assembly GCA_019119045.1 of Candidatus Mailhella merdavium. Classification (GTDB taxonomy): domain Bacteria; phylum Desulfobacterota; class Desulfovibrionia; order Desulfovibrionales; family Desulfovibrionaceae; genus Mailhella; species Mailhella merdavium. The sequence goes on from DWXS01000008.1 coordinate 4,026, forward strand.
CAGCGGGCCTGTCTGCCTGTATTCCTTAACATTGAGAAAGTCCGCCGCGTAGGCCGTCGGCGTTTTCGGGTCGGTCATCAGATTGTAGGTGAAGGTCACGTCGTCCGCCGTAAGCGGCGCGCCGTCCTGCCACTTCAAATCGTCCCGCAGCTTGAAGCGCATGAAGCAGCCGTCTTCGGAAACTTCCCACTCCTCCGCCGCGAGCTTCACAATTTCCAGATCCCTGTTGTATTCGAGCGGAGCCGTGTACAGCAGCGCGGCCACTTCCTGAGAGGCCGAATCCGAGGCAAGATAGGGGATCAGGTTGGAAGGCTCCCCGATGCTGCCCATGAGAATACGCCCGCCGAAGTCGGGTTTCCGCTCCGAAGAATCCGCCCCCGCCGCAGCGGAAGAATCAGCCCCGTTCTCCGCGGCAGGAAGCGCGCTCCCGGCCTCGGCAGGAGCGTCCGTGACAGCCGTCCCTTCCTCTGTCCCCGCCGTGCCGGACTCCGCCTCCGGAGCAAATTCCGCCGCAGCGGCCCCTTTCTCCGCAGCCGGGGAGTCCGTCCTCTCTGCTGCCGTCAGTTCCGCCGGGGCCGGCCCCGTCACGGCGTCGGAGCCTTTCTGAACCGGAAGCGGCGCGGAGGCCGAATCGGAAAGTTCCGCGGCATGAAGTCCGGAGCTTCCCGTCGCGACGGTCAGACAGAGGGCGGCCGGAAGCGCGACGCACAGGCCGGAAAGCAGGAATCCCAACATTCCGAGGATACGAAATGAAAAAATACGCATAAAAAGTTCATAACATAGTTCACCCCCCTTGAAAACTACCGTCATATGTACTAGTGTACAATTATTGTAATATTTAAGGCCCTCTGTTTCAGAGGGTCTTTAAGCCGTAACCCTCGCAGAAGAGGTCCGTTGTTATGAATCGCCGAGAGGAACTGGCCGCCCGCAACCTGACCCAGAAATACATTGACGGTACGCTGCCGGAATATATTGCCGATTTCGGGAGGCAGATACTGGCCGAAGGAGGCGTCGGGAAATTCACTCTGCGGGAGGAAGAGGAAGTCTGGACGGCCGAAGCCACGGTTCAGGGGGAAGACTTTCAGGCCTACCGACCGGTGCTGACCGTCAACTTTCGGGATCAGCGCGTGGACGGCGCGTGCAACTGCATGGAAGCTTTCAACGGGCCCTGCCGCCACATTGCGGCGGTAGCGCAGAAGCTGGTATCCTCGATTGCCGCTTCGGAAGGTGAGCCGGAAGAGGAAGCCAAGCCGAAAGAGGAATGGCGTCAGAGCTTCCGCAGTTTTTTCAGCGGCACCTTCGAGCCGGAAACGGGGCGTCATTATTTTCTGTTCCGCTTCTATCCCGAGCCGGGTCGTCTTTCGGTAGCCTTTTTCCGTGCGCGTCAGAACAAGACCGGCCTGTCCTCCGTCCGGCAGGAAATCACGCTCGAGCATATTCTGCGCAATCCGGAGTGGTGCGAACATTCTCCCGAGCTGCCGCAGGTAGCGCGTCAGATAGCGCAGTATCTGGACTATTACGGCCACCGCGTGGAAATTCCCGACGGGCTTCTTTCCTGGTTTTTCTGGGCCATACGCAACGAGGATTATCTGTACTGGCAGGATACGGAAATACCCTGCCGCATCGAAAGTTCGCCCATGGCCCTCAAGCTCAAGCCCACGCTGGACGAGGAAGGCCTGCGCTTTGACGTGATGCTCCAGCGGGAGGGCAAACAGCCCTTCTCCATCGTGGACGACAGCGACGACGAGGGGGAAGCAAACGCGCCTCACCGCGAATGCGCCACGTTCCACGGGCAGATGCCGCTGTGGGTCTGCTGGAATCAGGGTTTCTATCCCGTCCAGACCTGCCTGAATCATGAGGTCATTCAGTCGCTGGTGCATAACGGCCCGCTGATCCCGCAGGAAGACATTTCGGAATTTCTGGACAGGGTATGGACGCGCCTGCCCTCGTCGGAACTGTACGAGCAGGACGAATTTCTCAAAATCATGGAACCCGCCTTCCAGCCGGCGACGTATAATCCCAAGCTCTTCCTCGACGAGGAGGGCAGTCTGCTCACGCTGGAAGTCCAGAACATTTATGAAACGGTACACGGCGAGTTCACCCTGCCCGGCCCCAATCCCGATTTCCAGACCGGCAGTTATGTCTTTGAAGGCAAAACCTTCCTGATCCGGCGGGATCAGACGGAAGAATCCTCGCTGATCACGCAGCTTGCCGACATGCGCTTCCAGCCGCGCAGCAGCAAACTCTGGTTCATGGAGCCGGAAGAGGCCATTGCCTTCCTGCTGGATTCCTACCCCACCCTTGTGGAAAACTGGCGCGTGTACGGCGAGGCCACCCTGTCGCGCTACAAGGTGCGCGCCTCCACGCCCGTGGTCAACGCCAGCATCGAAAGCAACGAAAAGGACAAGTGGTTCTCCCTCGACATACAGGTGGATTACGACGGCCAGAGCCTGCCGCTGGAACGCATCTGGAAAGCCTGGCTCAAGGGCAAGCGTTACGTCCAGCTCAAGGACGGCTCCTATGCCAGCCTGCCGGAATCCTGGCTGGAAAAGCTCGCGCACAAGCTCAAGGTACTCGGCCTCGATCCGGCCAGACCGCCGAAACGCCAGTTCAAGCAGTACGAAGCGCCCGTGCTGGACAGCCTGCTGGAAGATCTTCCCGCCGCGCAGGAAGATTCCTTCTGGAGCAAACTGCGGGAAAGCATACGCAACTTCCAGGAAGTCAAGCAGGTTCCCATGCCGAAGGGGCTTACGGCAGAGCTGCGTCCCTATCAGCTTCAGGGCGTTTCCTATCTGAACTTCCTCAACGAATACGGCTTCGGCGGCATCCTTGCCGACGAAATGGGCCTCGGCAAAACCATACAGACGCTGGCCTTCATCCAGCACATGGTCAACAACGGCGCAAAAGGCCCGAACCTGATCGTCGTTCCCACCTCCGTACTCCCCAACTGGGATCGGGAAGCGTCCAAATTCGTGCCGCACCTTTCCCGGGTCATCGTCTACGGAACCCGGCGGGAAAACATCTTCCGCAAAATTGCGGACGCCGATCTGGTCATCACGACCTACGCCCTGCTGCGCCGGGATCTTGAAGAGCTGGAACAGCACAATTTCAACGCCATCATTCTGGACGAAGCCCAGAACATCAAAAACCCCAACACCATCACGGCCCGCTCGGTACGCAATATCCGCGCAGGCATGAAACTCTGCCTTTCCGGCACGCCCATAGAAAACAACCTCTTCGAGCTGTGGAGTCTGTTCGAGTTCCTCATGCCCGGCTTCCTCGGAAGCCAGCACGCCTTTCAGCGCGGCGTGATCAAACCCATTAAGGAAGGCGACGCCGAAACGCTGGAATACCTCCGCTCCCGCGTCAAACCCTTCATCCTGCGCCGTACGAAATCGGAAGTCGTCAAGGATCTTCCGCCGAAAATCGAAAGCGTCACCTACTGCGCCCTTGCGGAAGAACAGGCCGAACTCTACGCCGCCCTCGCCCGCAAACTGCGCGATCAGGTGCTGGCCGACGTCGAGGAAAAAGGCATGGCCAAGAGTCAGATGTCCATCCTCGACGCCCTGCTCAAGCTGCGGCAGATCTGCTGCCACCCCAAACTGCTCAAAATGGACATGCCCGGCTTCAATTCCAATATGGTTTCCGGAAAGTTCGAAGCCTTCAAGGACATGATCCTCGATATCGTGGAAGAAGGACACAAGGTTCTCGTCTTCTCCCAGTTCGTCCAGATGCTCCAGCAAATCCGCGGCTGGCTCCAGATGACGGACATCCCCTTCTGCTATCTGGACGGCTCCAGCAAGGACAGACTCGAACAGGTGGATCGCTTCAACAACAATCCGGATATCCCCATTTTCCTCATCTCGCTCAAGGCAGGCGGCACAGGCCTCAACCTCACCAGCGCGGATTACGTCATCCATTACGACCCCTGGTGGAACCCCGCCGTGGAAAGCCAGGCCACAGACAGAGCCCACCGCATAGGGCAGGCCCGTCAGGTCTTCTCCTACAAGCTGATCTGCCAGAATACGGTGGAAGAAAAAATCCTCAAACTTCAGGATATGAAACGGGGCGTCGCCGAAGCCGTCATCCCCGGACAAGATTCCTGGAAATCCCTGACGCGGGAAGATCTGGAAATGCTCTTCGAAGTCTGATCCCCGCGCCGGAAAGAGGCGGGAGCCGCTCTCCCCGTCGGCCCCGCCTCTCCCCCCTGCTGCGGGGAACTCCGCGCTTGCCGGACTTCCCCGCACAGCTTCTCTCCCCTCCTCCCTCCGCCGTCCTGCTTCCCCCTTGTGCCGCGCCCCTGCCTCCTCCGGCACAACTCCTCCCGTCCGCCTGCCGACAAAAAAATGACGCCTGAAGCACACTGTTCAGGCGTCATATCTTTGGAGTAAGGGCCTACTCGCAACAACCTATAAAAAGCGACTCCCCGGAAGAGGGATTCCCTCCGAGATTCCCTCCGGAAAGGTCACACGAAAGAACGGACTTCAGCCGGCAGGGAGATATTGCCGGATCTGCTGCCCGACACTCAGGATTCCCAGACGATATCTCCCGTTCTGTCGACGCCGTATCCGCCCATGGCGAGAACGGATTCCTTGAAGGCCTGGGAGCGTATGACCTCGAACAGGGCGATCATGCGTTCGTCGTTTCGGTAGCGGCGGGGGATGACCAGATCATATTCCTCCACGCCCACCGGCACGAAGTCCAGGCCCAGCGCGTTTGCGGCGGAGCGCACGCCGAGGCCGACATCCGCCCTGCCGGACAGCACGGCGGCGGCCACGTTCATATGCGTGTATTCCTCGTCTCTGTATCCTGCAATGCGGGTCACGGGAATTCCCCGCTTTTTCAGCTGATAGTCGAGCAGCACGCGCGTGCCGCTGCCTCTCTGCCGGTTGATGAAGCGCACGCCGTCCCGGGCGAGGTCGTCGAAGCTGCGGATTCCGCAGGGGTTCCCCGGCATGAGGATGAAGCCCTGTTCCCGGTCGACGAGCCGCACCAGCATCACGGGCAGATCGGGCAGTTGTTCCCGGATCGCGCGCTGATTGTACACGCCGCTCTCTTCGTCCAGCAGATGACAGCCCGCCAGATGACACTGACCGCGCTGAAGGGCGAGGAGTCCGCCCAGCGAGCCGACGTGTGCGGAGGTGAGCCGAAAGCGCGGATGCGTGCGGCGCAGAAAGCTGTCGATGAGGTCGAGCGTATTGTCATGACTGCCAATGGCCAGCAGCGCGCCTTCTATCTGTTCGCGCGTCCGCAGAAGTTCGGCTTCCACGGCTTCGCCCGCGCCTATGCCTTCGCAGTCGCGCGGGATGCGGATAATGCCGTCCGCCCGGGAAAGGCTGGTCACCGTACCGGCTCCGCGCGGCAGAGGCACGGCATAACATCTGCCGTCCACCACGCCGAGCTTGACGCGCACGCGCTCTTCCATGCCGGGGCGCGAGGGAATGGGATTGCAGGGCAGAGCCTCGACCTTTTCCCGGTGGGGAGCTTCCCGCTTCTGCCACAGACAAAGGAGCGGCACGACAAATTCTTCCATGGCCACAATGGCGGACACGGGATAGCCCGGCGTTCCGATGACGGGCACTTTGCGTTCCCCGGCATGGATGATGCCGAGAGCCGCGGGCTTTCCCGGCATGACGGCGATGCCGTGAACCAGCACTTCGCCCAGTTCGCCGATGACCTGCGCGGAATAGTCATGACTGCCCGCCGAAGAACCGGCATTGAGTACGACAAGATCCGCCCCCTTCTCGACGGCCGCAAGCAGGGCCGCCTTCAGTTCGGAACGGTCGTCCGGCACGACGGGATGAACGTCGGCAAGGCCTCCGGCTTCGCGAATCATGGCGGAAAACACATGGGAATTGAATTCGGGAAGGGCGCGCCCGGCCTGAATGTCTTCCTCCCGGATCTCGTCCAGCGCGACGATTTCCGAGCCGCTGGGGATGATCGCAACGCGGGGCTGCCTGCATACCGGCACGGAGGTCACGCCTGCGGCGGCCAGCGCGCCTATTTCATAAGGCCCCACGCGAGTACCGGGAGCCAGAATGATTTCCGTAGCAACCATGTCCTCGCCCAGTTTACGCACATGCTGCCAGGGAAAGGCCGCCTTTTCGATGACAAGCGTCTGCCCCTCGTCCTCGACGTTGACGTTTTCGACCATGATCACGGCGTTCGTGCCTTCGGGCAGGGGATGCCCGGTATTGATCCAGAAGGCGTCGCTGTTGAGGGTCAGCCGCAGGGGGCTACGCAGCGAGGCGGAAAAGGTGCGCTCGGCCTTCACGGCAATGCCGTCCATGGCGGCCCCGTGAAAGGCGGGCGAGGAACGCCGGGCCTCCACAGGCCGGGAAATGACCCTGTGCAGGGCCTCCGAAAGCGGCGCAAATTCTTCTTCCGGTTCCGCGCACAGTTCCCTGATGCGGGAAAACCAGCGTTCGCGGGCTTCTTCCGGAGCCGTCAGCGTAAGGTAGGTATGTCGTTCCATAGTCGTCTTCCTGTTTCAGAGCAAAATAGTCCCCGGTCAGTCCAGCAGTTCCGCAAGAACCCGTTCCCCGGCGTACAGTCCTTCCCGATTTTCCGGACACAGCACCAGCGCATCCGCAGCCACAAGTCCGGAAATCAGCCCGGAAAGCCCCATGACGGGTTCCGCAACATATCCTTCCGGCCCCTTTGTCAGACGCACGCGGATGAAATCCCGGCGACCCTGCGCCGAGGCAACGGCGCGGGAAAGAACGGCCGGTACGGCAGGCGCGATTTCCTCTTCCTTCCTGCCCTGCAATCTGTGCAGCAGCGGCAGCAGAAAAACCCGCGCACAAATCAGCGCGCTCGTCACATGCCCGGGCAGACCCATAAGACACCTGTCCCCCGCCCTTGCGAGAATGAAGGGCTTGCCGGGACTGATGGCCGCACCGTGAGCAAGCAGCGTTCCGCCCTCCACGGAGGTAAACACGTCCACGGTGTGATCTCTCATGCCTGCGGACGAACCTCCGGATACCACCACAACATCCGCCGAGCCGAGCGCGTCCTCCACCTCCGCACGCAGCCGGGCGGGATCGTCCCTCACAAGCCCGACCATGCGCACATCCGCCCCAACCCCGCGACACAGCGCGGCCAGAGAATGAGAATTGACATCCCGCACCTGCCCCGGAGCCGGAGTCCCTTCCAGCGGAACAAGCTCGTCTCCCGTCGAAATGATCGCCACCCTCGCGGCGCGATGCACCCGGACTTCCCGCTCGCCGAAGGCCGCCAGCAGCCCCGTTTCCTGCGATCGCAGCAGACGGCCCGCCGGAATGAGTTCCTCGCCCTGCGCGGCGTCTTCGTCGTGCATGAGAACATTATCCCCCGGGGCCTGCGTGCGGATAAGCTCAACAAGCCCGCCGCCCGCCTGACGGGAATATTCGACCATGACCACGCAGTCCGCCCCTTCCGGCAGCATGCCCCCGGTCAGAATACGCGCCGTCTGCCCCTCTGCCAGAGAAAAGTCCGGAACGCCCCCCATGGGACATTCCCCAACGCACTCAAGCAGCGCGGGCGATCCTTCCTGCGCCCCGAAAACGTCGCGGGCACGCACGGCATAGCCGTCCACAGTGGAGCGGTCAAAGCCCGGCAAATCCGCCGGAGCGCGCCACGCCTCCGCAATGCGCCTCCCGGCCGCAGCGTCCAGAGGCACGCTTTCCGCCGCAAGCGCAGGAAAATCATTAATATATTCAAGAATTCCATCCACGGACTGTAAGGTAAGAAACGGCTTCATCACGGCTCCTGACAATACTGTACACTGACCCCGCCATGCTATCGTTTCCGACAATATTTGCAAACAGCCGCCGCCGCAATATCCATGTCCAGCCGAGCCGACACAGCCCCCGCACGGCCCCGCACGCTCTGCGGATATTTTTCCGAATTTCCCCGCTCAGACCTGCCCCGGCTCCCTCTTCCGGCCCTGCCACGCGCCCGGACAGTTTTTCAGCATCGTCCGCGCTCGTTCCGCAGTACCCCGCAGGCTCCCCTCCGACCCGACACAGCCCCCGCACGGCCTATCCCCGCACAGCTCGCGCCGCACGGCCCCGCACGCTCTGCGGCCGCCCCGCAAACCCCTTTCTTCGACTCCGGCCCCGGAATCCGCTCCCCGCGACTCCGGCCCTGCGCGCAACACTCCCCCGCAGTCCCGCTTGCTCCGCGCTCTGCGCCGCGACGCGCAAAAGGCTGCGCTGCATGAGCTACAGGGGCAGTCCGCGTTCTTCTCTGTCCGCCTTGAGGCGTTGCAGTACGGCTTCGCTGACGCGCAGTCCGCCGTGTCCCTTTCCGAGCTGAACCTGCGGCTTGCTCAGTCCGTGAAAATCGGAGCCTCCGCTCAACAGCAGATGATGCCGCTCCGCCAGTTCGACGCAGACTCTTTCATCCGCCGCGCTGTGTTCGCTGTGATAGGCTTCCAGAGCGCGCAATCCATAGGGTTTCAGATGGACGATGAGGGCTTCGAGTTCGTCGGGCGGGCAGCCGATGAGCATGGGATGCGCAAGAACGACGGTAGCTCCGCTTTCCGCCAGCAGCGAGACGGCTTCTTCCGGCGTCATGAGTTCGCGGGGGACGTAGGCTTTTCCCCTGTAGCCGAGATATGTTTCAAAGGCCTCGCGAACGGATTTTACCACGCCCTTCTGGAGAAGAGCGCGCGCGATGTGCGGCCGTGCGACGACCTCGTCTCCGGCAAAGGCCATAACCTCTTCCAGACTCAGATTTATGCCGAGCTGCAACAGTTTTTCCAGTATGGCGGTATTGCGTACCAGACGCTGCTGATGGATTTTCTGCAGGGCCTCTTTCAGAGGGAGCAGATTTTTCTCCTCCCGATCGATCCATAGCCCGAGTATATGGGCCTCCTTGGCTCCGCAGCGCGAACTCAGCTCGCAGCCGCGAATGAATTCAAAGGGGGTGTCGGGGTGTTCCGCCTGTATGTTCCGCGCTTCCTGCTCCGCCTCGCCCAGACCTTCGAGCGTATCGTGATCCGTCAGCGCGAGGGCTTCCAGATTCAGGGCATGAGCCGACCGAACCAGTTCTGCGGGAGCGACGGAGCCGTCCGACGCGGTACTGTGCGTATGCAAATCAACAAAGCGTAAAGCCATTGCAGCCCTCCAGAGCCGTCTTTTCCCCAAACGGATATTTCCCTGACGGATATGTGATACAATCGCGCCCGATATGTTTTCGACAGGCAGTCCGACCTGCTCCCGGATATTTCCGCTCCCCGGCTTCAGGTGCGGACGCCGCACACCATATCCCGACGGCAGGGTTCTCCGGACTTTTCCACCGTCCGGGCACGGCTCCGCCGCCGTTCCGCAGTTTCGGAGAGGCCGCGTTCCCGCAAAATCTCCCGGGCGTTCTTCCGGGACTTCCGGCCGGGACTTCGGGCCGGGACTTCCGGCTCTTTTCGGGCCTGCCCGGAAAAGGACGGAAACGGAGCGATGCCGAACTCCTGCTCTTTGCGCCTGTTTGCGCAACCCGAAGGACTGCCCGTTTCTGCGGAGCGTCCGAAGCCGCGTTCTGAAACAGGACGCTCACGGCAACGGAGGAAACGACTTTCGTCCGTCCCCGGACAAAGCCCGAAAGACTCCGGCGCAGAAGGGCCGCACAAAAGCCCGCAACACGAGACGCGCCGCACGGGGGACGGGAATTTCCGTATTTCACGCTCCGCCCCGCATCGGAGGAACAGGGGCGCAGGCCGAACTCGGGCGCACCCCGCCCCGAAAACGGATGAAGTTCCGGATATTCAACATAACATCGCCCAATTAAATATTTGCTTTCTTATATGTTGTTAATGTCGCCGCGTCCACATAAATGATTTTTTTATCTTGTCATCCCGCCATGCTTGCCCGCGACTGTTTTCCGACGCCGCATGAACGCCGCATGTCCGCCGGAAGCCGCGGAACGGAAAAACCCCGAACGCATGTCCGGGGTTTTTCAAAGATGCGCCGAATCCTCTTTCCGAAAGGAAAGCCCGGCTGAAAGACGCAGGCGGTACAGGAAGCGGATCAGGCTTCTTCCTTCCGGTTTATCAGTTCGTCGGTTGTGGTAAGGTTGGCAAAGGCCGCCATGATGTCGACGATGTGTTCCTTCATGTCCTGTTCGCCGAAGCGGGCGGAGCGTTTGGCGCAGGTGGCGTCCGTCACGAAGGTGAATTCATAGCCGCGATGATGCGCGTCGATCAGGGTGGAGAGGCAGCACATGGTCGCGCCGTACCCGGCCAGAATTATTTCCTGATGTCTGGCTCTGTCAACAAGGGCCTGAAACTCCGGACAGGAAAAGCAGGAAAAGTCCGTCTTGACCAGATCGAGTTCGTTCCCCTGAGGGCCGAAGCCGTCGATATAATCGGAATATTCGCTGCCGTAGCTGAAGCATTCGGCGTTCTGCTGATGCCTCATATGAACGATTTTCCAGCCCCTGCTGCGGGCGTGCGCCAGAAGCCGCCGCAGATTGTTCAGCGATTCTCCGATGGTTTCCAGACAGAAAGGACGACCTTCAGTAATATATTCCTTTTGTACGTCGACAAGCACCAGTACGGGCATATCTATCTCCTTCCGCCTTTGCGGCATGTTCGGAATTTTGCATGATCATAACCGGAAGCGGAAAAAGAGAAAAGAGAAAAGTACATCTGCGCATGATGCCGACCCTCATGCAGACGATCCGCGTCGAAAAAGACCCGACATACCGTGCCCGTCGGACTTCCGTCCAGACTCCCGCCGATACGCCGCATTCCGGCTCTCCGGCACGTCCGCCAGAGGTTCATCCCGACCGTCGCTCCGGCTCTCCGCCGCGCGCCCCCGGCCGCCAGAAGTCCGTCCCGCCGCGCTCCGGCCGCATGTCCGCCAGATTTCCGTCGCTCCCTCCCGTGGAGTTCCGTCGGCGGTGCGCGACTCCGGGGCTTCAGCGGGTGTAGAGATTGGATTCCATTCTTTCAAGCATATCAAAGAAATGCCGCCGTTCCTCTCCGGAAAAGCCCTGAAACATGACGTCGCCCACCGCGCTGCGCGCCTCGTCAAAGGCGTCGACAAAGGCAGCTCCGCTTTCCGTGAGTTCCACCAGGATACTGCGCCCGTCTCCGGGGTTGGGTCGTTTGCGGAGCAGGCCTTCCCGGGCGAGAAAATCCGTTGCCTTGGTGATGGTGGATTTGGGCCTCCGCAGCGTCGCCACAAGTTCGCTGACGGGCACGGGATTCCCCGCCAGCCGGAGCCTGCACAACACATCGCCGTATGAGGGCAGAACATCGCCGAGACCTTTCCGGATCATCGCTTCCGCCAGACGCCTCTGCATACCGTCCCTGACGCTTTGCAGCAGTTCCATCCTGCCGGTATCCTTCATCAAGTCATCCTCATGCTGGATCGTTTTGCTCGTGAAACCGAGCACGGGCTTTTTCCGTCCTGAACATATATGCCGGACAGGCCGCCGTATTCTGCCCGCGGCTTCGCAGCCCTGCCGCGCCTGCCCCGCCTGCCCGACCTCCCCGAGCGGCGGCCGCAGGGCAAACAGGGCCTGCCCTCTCCGGGCCGCGTCATAGTCCCGCCGCCTCGAGACCGGAAGCATATTGAAAGAAATCTGAGCCTCTCCCGAAGCGCAGAAAGCCCTGTCCGGGTTCGGGAACGGGCCGTCCTTTTCACGGCGGAATATTCTGCCGACAAAAAAGGGCGCGCCGCTGCGGACGGATTGAAGATAATCCGCAGCGGCACGCCCTGCCATGATTTTCTGCCTGCAGAGGCGCAGATCTGCCGGAAACGCTTTTACTGCCAGTCCGTCCCGGCGGTACGCCGCTGGGAGGCAAGGATTCTCTGAAGGACGGGGTCGTCTTCTTCCGCAGGCTGAACGGAAAAATCTTCCGTCTTCTTCACCGGGGCGGCCGCGGTATCGCGGGAGAATCTGGCTTCGAGTTCGCGCTGTACCGCGCTCTGATTTTTCGGCATGAAGCCCGCCAGATCGCTGCGCGCCTCGCGCTCAAACATCACGGCCGTACCGAAGCAGGAAAAATACTTGCTTCCGTCCGGATGAAAGGCCACGTTTTCGGAATATCCGATGATGCCCTGCGCGCCCTTTTTCAACGCCATGTCGGCCATACCGAAAAAGGCTTCTTCAGAGTCGAAGGCCCGGCAGCAGACCAGCCCCAGCACCTTGGCGATAGGACGCCCCTTGAAGGCCTGGGTCGTCACCACAGGAAAGCGTCCGGAACCGAAAAGTTCCTTGACTTTCGCCAGCTTGTCGCTTTGTGCCGTTTCCTTCTGCCCTTTCTTTTCATTACCGCCGAGCAGCGTGAACATCTGAAACCTCCGGGATATGTTTCATTCCTTACAGGAATTCTCCGCGCCGGAAGCTTTCTCCCGGCCAGACCGCGCTGTCGAAGCGGCGGAGACGTGGATCATTAAAAATATAGCGCGGCTCAGGAAGCCGGGCCGCGTCATCAACGCGACGCAAACGCTATTGCACAAAACATGCCATTTACGCATATAAAAAATTATATATAACAATTACAATGCATTATAAAAAATTATCATATCCTCTTTCCCTTCCGAAGGCTAGACTGTGCCGAAAAAATGACGGCAAAGCCTTCCATTAAATCCGGGCCTTTGTGCTGGACAAAAAAAATCGTATCGGGCAAAATGACGAGGCTGTTTAGTTGAGCGCACAATCTGTTTTCCTGCAATGAGGAGGATAACATGGCAAAACATACCAAAACAATGGACGGCAACTACGCCGCCGCCTACATCGCCTATGCGTTGAGCGACGCCGCCGCGATTTATCCCATCACTCCTTCGTCCGTCATGGGCGAACATGTGGACGAATGGGCCGCCAAGGGCATGAAGAACCTCATGGGTCAGCCCGTGGCCGTGCGTGAAATGCAGTCCGAAGCAGGGGCCGCGGGCACCGTTCACGGCTGCCTTGCCGCCGGAGCCCTGACCTCCACCTTCACCGCCTCTCAGGGCCTGCTGCTCATGATCCCCAACATGTACAAGATTGCCGGCGAACTTCTGCCCGGCGTCTTCCATGTTGCGGCCAGAGCGCTTGCCTCTCATGCTCTTTCCATCTTCGGGGACCATCAGGACGTCATGGCCGCCCGTCAGACCGGCTTTGCCTTCCTCTGCTCCAACAACCCGCAGGAAGCCATGGATCTTGCGCTGGTGGCCCACCTGGCCGCCATCGACTCCAGCGTGCCCTTCTGCCACTTCTTTGACGGATTCCGCACCTCCCATGAAATCAGAAAGGTGGAAGTCATCGACTACGAAGACATCCGCAAGGTCGTGAACTGGGAAAATGTGGAAAACTTCCGCGCCCGCGCCCTGAATCCCGAACATCCCTGCCAGCGCGGCACGGCGCAGAACCCCGACATCTATTTCCAGAACCGGGAAACCAGCAACCCCTTCTACAACGACGTTCCCTCGATCGTCATCGATGCCATGAAGCGGGTGGCCTCCATCACCGGACGTTCCTACAAGCCCTTCGAGTACTACGGAGCCCCGGACGCCGATCGCGTGGTCATCGCCATGGGTTCCGCCTGCGACGTCATTGAAGAAGTCGTCGACTACCTGAACGCCCGCGGCGAGCGCGTGGGTCTGGTGAAGGTGCATCTGTACCGTCCCTTCAGCCCGGAACTCATGCTTCAGGTTCTCCCCTCCACGGTGGAAACCGTCACCGTACTCGACCGCACCAAGGAACCCGGCGCGCTGGGCGAACCGCTGTATCAGGACGTGTGCGCCGCCTTTGTGGAAAAGGGCGAACAGATCCGCCTCTTCCCCAAACTGCTTGCCGGACGCTACGGCCTCGGCTCCAAGGAATTCTCTCCGGCCATGGCCAAGGCCGTCTTCGACAACATGCTGGCCGCCGGCCCCAAGAATCACTTCACCGTCGGCATTGAAGACGACGTGACCCATCTTTCCCTTGAAGTGGGCGAAGATTTCAACACCGTTCCGGAAGGCACGGTGCAGTGCAAGTTCTTCGGCCTCGGCTCCGACGGTACCGTCGGCGCGAACAAGGACGCCATCAAGATCATCGGCGACCACACCGACCTGTACGCTCAGGCCTACTTTGCCTACGACTCCAAGAAGTCGGGCGGCTTCACCGTTTCGCACCTGCGTTTCGGCAAAAGCCCGATCAAGTCTTCCTATCTGGTCAATCAGGCCGACTTCATCGCCTGCCACAAGGCCGCCTATGTCCATCTGTACGACGTGCTGGACGGCATCAAGGACGGCGGCACCTTCCTGCTGAACTCCAACTGGCTCACCGTCGAGGACATGGACAGGGAACTGCCCGGCCAGATGAAGCGCATCATTGCGAAGAAGCAGCTCAAGTTCTTCAACGTGGACGCCGTGAAGGTGGCTGCGGAAGTGGGCCTCGGAAACCGCATCAACATGGTCACGCAGACGGCCTTCTTCAAGCTTTCCAACGTGCTGCCGCTGGACGACGCCATCGCCTACATCAAGGACGCCATCAGGAAGACCTACGGCAAGAAGGGCGAAGAAATCGTCAACAAGAACATTGCCGCCGTGGATCGCGCGCTGGAAGCCCTGACTCAGATCAACTATCCGGAATCCTGGGCCGACGCTCCGGACAGCGCGCCCATGTATCAGGACGACGATCCCTACATCGCCGGCGTGGTTCGTCCCATTCTGGCGCAGCGCGGGGACAAGCTGCCCGTGTCCGCCTTTGAACCGGACGGCACGGTACCGCTGGGCACCACCGCCTGCGAAAAACGCGGCGTGGCCGTGTTCGTGCCCGAATGGCAGCCCGACAACTGCATCCAGTGCAACCAGTGCTCGCTGGTCTGCCCCCATGCCTGCATCCGTCCCGTTCTCGCCACGGACGAAGAACTGGCCGACGCGCCCGAAAGCTTCAAGACCATTCCCACCAAGCGCAAGGAACTGGCCGGACTCAAGTTCCGCATGCAGGTCTACGCCATGGACTGCCTCGGCTGCGGCTCCTGCGCCCAGGTCTGCCCCGCCAAGGAAAAGGCTCTGGTCATGAAGCCTCTGGAAACACAGCAGGCCGATCAGGTGGCCAACCTGAAGTACGCCACCGAAAACATCAGCATCAAAGACGATCTGATGGATCGCACCACCCTCATCGGCTCCCAGTTCCAGCAGCCGCTGCTGGAATTCTCCGGCGCATGCGCCGGCTGCGGGGAAACCCCGTACGTCAAGCTGCTCACCCAGCTTTTCGGCGAACGCATGGTCGTGGCCAACGCCACGGGCTGCAGCTCCATCTGGGGCGGCTCCTCTCCGGTCAACCCCTACTGCACCAACAAGGACGGCTTCGGCCCGGCCTGGGCCAACTCCCTCTTTGAAGACGCGGCCGAATACGGCCTCGGTATGCACGACGCCTATCATCAGCGTCGCGAAGGTCTGGCCGTCAAGGTTCGGGAAGCTCTGGAACTGCCCGACCTGCCGGAAGATCTGACCGAAGCCTTCAAGAACTGGCTGGACAACATGGACGACGCGGAAAAGTCCCGCGAATACGGGGAAGACATCCTCTCCGCGCTGAGCGATGCGGAACGTCCCGAACTCCATGAATTCTGGCACATGGCCGACCTCTTCACCAAGAAATCCTTCTGGATCTTCGGCGGCGACGGCTGGGCCTATGACATCGGCTACGGCGGACTCGACCACGTTCTGGCCTCCGGCGCGGACATCAACGTGCTGGTGCTGGATACGGAAGTGTACTCCAACACGGGCGGACAGGCCTCCAAGTCCACGCCTCTGGGTTCCATCGCCAAGTTTGCCGCGGCCGGCAAGCGCATGAAGAAGAAGGAACTGGGCCGCATGGCCATGACCTACGGCTACGTGTACGTTGCCAGCGTCAGCATGGGCGCGGATATGAATCAGGTACTCAAGGCCTTCAAGGAAGCCGAAGCCTACAAGGGCCCGTCCATCATCATTGCCTACGCGCCCTGCATCAACCAGGGTATCCGCAAGGGTATGGGCAAGAGCATGGAAGAAGCCAAGCTGGCCGTGAAGACCGGCTACTGGCCCCTGTACAGATTCAATCCCACCCTTGCCGAAGAAGGCAAGAATCCCTTCACGCTGGATTCCAAGGCTCCCGACGGCGGTCTGAACGACTTCCTGCTCGGGGAAAACCGCTACGCCCAGCTCCAGCAGGCCCATCCGGAAATCGCCGGCGAACTGCGCGCCACCATGGCCAAACAGTACGAAGCCCGCTATGAAGAACTGAGCAACCTTGCCGCACAGCAGCCCGAAGCCGCGAAATAACGCGCCCGGCGCAACGGCGCTCTGATTTGAACAGGCGGGAGGAGCAGACTCTTCCCGCCTGTTCATATTCCGGAAAATTTTCCGCACACGGAGCAGAAGCCGCATTTCTGCCCCT
This sequence comes from Candidatus Mailhella merdavium, assembly GCA_019119045.1. Lineage (GTDB taxonomy): Bacteria > Desulfobacterota > Desulfovibrionia > Desulfovibrionales > Desulfovibrionaceae > Mailhella > Mailhella merdavium. The sequence goes on from DWXS01000008.1 coordinate 20,358, forward strand.
CTGCCTGCACAAAGGAAGTTCCCCGTCATGATGGACTTTTCGACCTGGCTGGCCTTTGCGGGAGCCAGCCTGCTGCTTTCCATTGCCCCCGGCCCGGATAACCTCTTTGTGCTTGCCCAGAGCGCAATGTACGGCAAAAAGGCCGGGATTCTTGTCGTTCTCGGGCTCTGTACGGGCCTTGTCGTCAACACGCTGCTGGCGGCGCTGGGGCTTGCGGCCCTGGTTGCCGCGCTCCCTGCGCTGTTCTGGGCCATCAAGGCGGCCGGGGCGGCCTACCTCGTGTACCTTGCCGTCATGGCCTGGCGTCACGCGCGCGACGGCGGCGGCGCGGCGGAAGGGGTGCGCCTCTCCGGAGTCGCGCTCTGGCGGCGCGGCGTCCTCATGAACCTGACGAACCCCAAAGTTCAGATTTTCTTTCTGGCCTTCTTTCCCCAGTTCGTAAAAGCCGGAACGACGGGCTGGGCTCTGGTCGCGCAGATGCTCCTTCAGGGCGTCACCTTCATCGGGGCCACGGCTCTGGTGTTCGGAGCGATAGCCTGGGGCGCGGGCGCGCTGGCCGACAGACTGCGCAATCCCTCGTTTCAGGTCTGGCTGAACCGGGGCAGTGCGATCCTGTTCCTGCTCCTTGCCGCCTTCACGCTCGCAAGCTGACCCGCCTCCGACCCGGAGACGGACGGAACGCGACGGCATGGAAGCGGCCGCATCCTACGGACGGCCCGGGGACGGAGGAACGGCAATACGGCATCCGCTCCCTCCCCCCCGAACGGCCCCACGGACGGCCCCGCGGACGGCCCCGCGGACGGCGCGCTCCCTGCGGGACGGCACGGAACCGACGCCCTCCACGCTCCCTCCTCCAGGGACGGCCCCAGAGGTCAGCCTCGAAACCGGCGGCCCCGAAACCGGCGGCCGGAGGCCCTCTCCCCGAGCGGCCCCACAGCAAGGCCCCCGGGGACGCCGCGGGAAAGCCGTATTCAATAAAGTTGTATTTGACGAACTTGCGCCTTTGAAGCTATTTTCAGACGACACGGTTATGTGATCACACAATCAACCAATCCTGATAAAGCGAGTGAATCATGGCCAATACTCTGTATATCACTGCCACGGAAGCGCGCTCGGGCAAATCCGCCATTGCGCTGGGCATGATGCGTCTGGTCACAGGGCGGGTACGCCGCCCCGCTCTGTTCAGACCGATCATCAACAGCACGGATCCGGCGCATCCGGATCACGACATTGATCTGCTGCTGAAGACCTTTCATCTGGATATGCCCTATGAAGAAACCTATGCCTGCTCTCTGGACGAGGCGCTGGAACTGATCAACGCCGGCAAGTCTGAGGAGCTTATGGACAAGATCCTCCATGCCTTCAAGCGTCTTGACGCGAAGTATGACTTCATCCTCTGCGAAGGCACGGACTTCATGGGCAAGGATTCCACGTTCGAATACAATCTGAACGGGGATATTGCCGCCAATATCGGCGCGCCGGTGCTGCTTGTCACGAGCGCGCAGGGCAGAAGCGTCAACGAGGCGCAGAGCGCGGTGCTGTCCGGCATCGATCTCATGAAGGCCAAGGGCGTGCATGTGGTTGCCGTCATTGCGAACATGTCCACGCTTTCCGAGGCGGACAGTCAGGAACTCATCAACCGGATCAATCCCAACGGCGCGGAAGAAGGTCAGCAGCCCGCAGAAGGCTTTGCCGACACGCGCACGCCGCTGTTCTTCGTCATTCCGGCGATTCCCGCCCTCGGCCAGCCGAGCATGCAGGATGTGGCCAACTGGCTGGATGCGAAGGTTCTTCACGGTCAGGAACATCTGGACAACCTGATCAGCGGCAATCTCATAGCGGCCATGCAGGTGGGCAACTTCCTCGATTACCTTCAGGACGGCCACCTGGTCATCACGCCCGGGGATCGTGCGGACATCATTCTGGCCACGCTGACGGCCCGCATTTCCTACGCCTATCCCGACATTGCCGGGATTCTGCTCACCGGCGGCCTGCCCCTTGCGCCGACCATGGAACGCCTGATGCAGGGCTGGGCCTCGCTGCCGCTGGCCATACTCTCCGTGGAAACGGACACCATCACCACGGCGACCAATCTGAGCCGCCTGCACGGGCGCATCGAAGCCTCCGACGAAGGCAAGGTGCATCTTGCGCTCGGTCATTTTGCCCGCCATGTGGACACCCGCGTGCTGGGCGACAGACTGGGCGAACCGTCCAAGCGCATGACGCCCCGCATGTTTGAATTCCAGATCATGGAACAGGCCCGCAAGCACCGCATGCACATCGTGCTTCCGGAAGGCGAGGAAGAACGCATTCTGCGCGCCTCCGAAATTCTGCTCCAGCGCGACGTGGCCGACCTCACCCTGCTGGGCGATGCGGACAGGATCGGCGTCAAGATCCGCGCGCTCGGCCTGAATCTGGAAAAGATCCGGATCATCCAGCCCGAGCTTTCGCCTGAATTTGAAGATTATGTGAAGACCTATTTCGAGCTGCGCCAGAAAAAGGGCATCAGCATGGATCAGGCCCGCGACCGCATGAAGGACGCCACCTATTTCGGCACGATGATGGTCTACAAGGGCCACGCGGACGGTCTGGTTTCCGGCTCGATCAACACCACGGCGCATACCGTGCGGCCCGCGCTGGAATTCATCAAGACCAAGCCCGGCGCGTCCATCGTCTCCAGCGTGTTCTTCATGTGCCTCAAGGATCGCGTGCTGACCTTCGGGGACTGCGCCATCAATCCGGACCCCACGCCCGAACAGCTTGCGGATATCGCTGTGACCTCTGCGGAAACGAGTCGCATTTTCGGTCTGGAACCCCGCGTGGCCATGCTTTCGTATTCCTCCGGCAAGTCCGGCAGCGGTGCGGATGTGGACAAGGTGGCGGAAGCAACCAGAATCGCGCACGAAAAGGCTCCCGATCTGCTGCTCACCGGCCCCATACAGTACGACGCGGCCATCGACGCGGACACGGCGCGTACCAAGATGCCCGGCGATCCTGTTGCCGGACGCGCCACCGTGTTCATCTTCCCGGATCTGAACACCGGCAACAACACCTATAAGGCCGTTCAGCGCGCTGCGGACGCCATTGCCATAGGCCCCGTGCTTCAGGGTCTGCGTAAGCCCGTGAACGATCTGTCCCGCGGCTGCCTCATCCCCGATATCGTCAACACCGTGGCCATCACCGCCGTGCAGGCGCAGGCGGAAAAGGGCCTGAACTGAAGTCCGGCCGAACGCATATCCCGTACCCCGCGGTACGGGATATGCCCCCCTTCCCCCAAACCATCCAAGCGGAGAACGGCATGAAAATTCTCGTCATCAACGGCGGCAGCTCCTCCTTCAAGTATCAGATCATCGACATGGAAACGAGCGAACGCATCTGCCAGGGCCTTGTCGAACGTATCGGCATGCCTGAAGGGAACTTCAAGCACAAACGCTTTCCCGGCACCGATCGGGAAGAGACCTTCGAGTTTCCGGGAGCCTACCCGAACCACACCGCAGGCATGCAGGAAATGGTCAAGGTGCTGCTGGACCCCGAACGCGGCGGCGTGATTTCCTCTCCGGACGAAATTGCGGCCGTGGGCCATCGCGTGCTGCTCGGCGGCCCCGAATATGCGGAAGCGCTGGTGGATGAAAAGGTCAAGAAGGTCATTCTGGACTACATCCCCCTCGGCCCGCTGCACAACCCGGCCAACCTTGCGGGCATCGAAGTCATGGAAAAGCTCTTCCCCGGCAAGCCCAACGTGGCGGTGTTCGACACCGGCTTCCACGCCACCATGCCGGATCAGGCCTATACCTACGCCATTCCGCAGGATCTGGCGAAAAAGCACCGCATCCGCCGCTACGGCTTCCACGGCACCTCGCACAAGTTCGTGTCCAAGGAAGCGGCCGCCTTCCTGGGCAAGAAGCCGGAAGAGGTCAACCTGATCACCTGCCACCTCGGCAACGGCAGTTCCATCTGCGCCGTGGAACACGGCAAGTGCGTGGATACCAGCATGGGACTCACGCCTCTTGAAGGTCTGGTCATGGGCACCCGCAGCGGCAGCATCGACCCGGCCATCGTGACCTACCTCATGCAGGCCGAAGGCTACAGCGGCCCGCAGATGAGCGATATTCTCAACAAGCAGTCCGGCCTCAAGGCTCTGTGCGGCATGAGCGATCTGCGCGATCTGGAAGCGGCGGAAGAAGCCGGCGACAAGGCGGCCTCGCTCGCGCTGCGGATCTTCGTCTATACCATCCGCAAATACATCGGCGCGTACTTCGCGGTTCTCGGCCATGTGGACGCGGTGGTCTTCACCGGCGGCATCGGCGAAAATTCCCCGAAGGTACGCGGCCTTGTCTGCCGGAACATGGACGTGTTCGGCATTGCCGTCGACGAAGCTCTGAACGCTCCGCGCAAATCCTGCGCGCGCGACATCAGCCTGCCGGGCGCAAAAGTACGCGCGCTGGTGGTTCCGACGGACGAAGAGCTGGAAATCGCCCGCACGACGATGCGTATAGCTTTCCCCGACAAAACGTGCTAAACTGCGCGGGACGGCCTGCGGAAAATCCGGGCTTCCGAGCGCGGCCTGCGCCGCGTTCCCAGTCGATCGGAGCTTCCTCCGCACCACTGCATTGCCAAACCGGGGCCGGCCAGTCCGGCCCCTCTCTTTTATCCTGACGCAAGCGCGTCACGGCAAGACAAGGAGCCTTTCGTGCCAGTTTCCATCATCGTCACCGGAGCTGCGGGCCGCATGGGTTCGCTCATCGCCTCCCTTGCCCGCCAGTCGGAAGACCTGAGCCTTGCCGGTCTTCTGGAACGCCCCGGACACACCGACATCCCGAACGCCGCCTGTCCCGTATCTTCAGACATCGAATCGCTGCTGTCGGCCTCTCCCGGCGCGGTCGTCATCGACTTCACCACGCCGGAAGCAAGCATGCAGCACGCCCGGGCGGCGGCGGCCCACGGCAGTCCCATCGTCATCGGCACAACTGGCCTGAACGAACAGCAGAAAGCGGAACTGGCGGAACTGGCCCTGCGCACGCCCGTGTTTCTTTCCCCGAACATGAGCGTCGGCATCAACGTTCTGCTGGAAATACTGCCGCAGCTCGTCCGCATGCTGGGCGACAGTTACGACGTGGATATTCTGGAACTGCACCACAACAGGAAAAAGGACGCCCCCAGCGGCACCGCGCTGCGCCTTGCGGAAGCCGTGGCCGAGGCAAAGGGCTGGAAGCCCGGGGAAAGCTTCCGCTGCTGCCGGGAAGGCATCATAGGCGAACGCCCCAAACAGGAAATCGGCATCCAGACCATACGGGGCGGCGACATTGCCGGCGTCCACACCGTATACTGCATGGGCCCCGGGGAGCGCATAGAAATCACGCATCACGCCCACTCGCGGGAAAATTTCGCCAACGGCGCGCTCAAGGCGGCCGCATGGCTTGCAGGCCGAAAACCCGGGCGCATCTACGACATGAGGGATATCCTGCGCGAGGCGCAGACGGGCGCGCTGTAACAGGGGCGCGCGCATCCGGCCGAACAGGAAGGCAAGATCCGACACAAAACCGCACGACCGCAAAACAGACGTTTTCCGGAGACCAGCGAAGTCATTCCGCAGCCTCCGCCGCACGGGGCATTCTTTTTGTGCGGCGGAGGGCCTCGGAGAACTGCGCCGCCCTGTTGAAAATAACAATTTTGTCCGATTCGTGTGCCAAGGGAGATTTCACATGCGTATCGTCATGTTGCAGGTCAATACCAGCTCCGGAGATTTTTCCGAAAACGTCTCCATCATAGCGGAACAGGCCCGCAAGGCCATGCGGGAACTGGGCCGCTCCATCCTGTGCGTCGTACCGGCCGGCGCGCTGGCCGGCTTTCCCTGGGAAGGCATGACCTGTCGCGAAGGCTTTTACAATCTCTGCCATGAGGCGGGCCACAAACTGGCCGCCGAACTGCTGGAAGGCCCCGCCCTGCTGACCGGGCTTCCCTCCGAAAACGGCATGTACTACGTCCTCCTGAAGGACGGCAGAATGGGTCTGGTGCCCCGGACGCCCGCCGGCATGCTGCAACTGAAAGGCTGCTCCCTCTATCTGCCCGAAGGCAATCTGACCCGCGCCGCACAGTCCATGTCCGGCTATGTGGCGGACGCCGTGCTGGACATGGAGCCGCGCCGTTTCGTCGCGGACGGCCAGAAGACATACGAAGCGGAGTGTACGGGCATCGCCAGACTGTGGAATCGCCCCGTGCTGGCCGTCAATCTGTGGGGAGCCGAAGACGAGCTGATTCTGGGCGGCGGAAGCTGCGCCTTTTCCCCTGCCGGGGAACTGACGGCCCGCGCGCCTCTTTTTGAGAACGCCGTCCTTGCGGTGGATCTCGAACATACGGAAGAAAGGGGCGAAATATGCCCCCTGCCGGGCCGGGAGGAAAGTCTCTTCCACGCCTGCGTCACGGGCATACGGGACTACGCGCGCAAATGCGGCATATCGCGGGCCGTGGTGGGGCTTTCCGGCGGCATGGATTCCGCCATGGTGGCCTGCATGGCTGCGGAAGCTCTGGGCAGGGAACAGGTGCTGGCCGTCCTCATGCCCTCGCGCTGGAGCAGCGATCACAGCGTGAGCGATGCGGAAGTCCTGGTGCGCAATCTCGGCATCGGCGCGCGCACCGTGGCCATACAGCCCATGGTGGACGCCTTTTCCGCAGGCATGGCTCCCGCGCTGGAGGGTCTTCCCGCCACTTCCGGCGACGGGGACATGGTGACGGAAAATGTCCAGCCGCGCATCCGGGGCACGCTGCTCATGGCCTTTGCCAACTACGCCGGAGCCTTTGTGCTGGGCACGGGGAACAAGTCGGAAAACGCCGTGGGCTACTGCACGCTGTACGGAGATACCGTGGGCGCAATCGAACCCATAGGCGACATTTACAAAAGCGAACTGTATGCCGTAGCGCGCTGGTACAACCAGTACAAGGGCGCGCAAATCATTCCGGAACATATCTTCACCAAGGCCCCCTCTGCGGAACTGCATCCGGATCAGAAGGACGAGGACAGCCTGCCCCCCTACGAGGTGCTGGACAATATCCTGCGCCAGCTCTTTGAAGGACGGCGCGCGCCCGAAGACATCCGGGTTCCGGGATGCGATGCGGACACGCTGAACGCCGTTCTGAAAAGAATAGAACGCGCCGAATTCAAGCGTCACCAGAGCGCGCCCTGCCTGCGCCTGAGCAGCTGTTCGCTGGGGCATGAATGGCGCATGCCCGCCTCGGCCGACATTCTGTGCCGCTGAACCGGCCTTCTTCACCAGATGCGGGAAGCCTCCGGAGCGGAGACTTCCCGCATTTTCGCATATGGACTCCGCCCCGGAAGCAGAACCTTTTCCTCAAACACGGCTTCCCGCGACGGCGGCGCAACACTCTTCCTCCTGCGCCTGTCCGACGCAAAAGCGCATACAGACGGTCTCCGGAGCGTATCCCCATGATACGACATATTCTTCAGGAACGTTGAGCGGCAGAAGATGCGGACTCCCACATCTCCCGTACATACGAACCGTACTCATGGTTCATGCCCGCATACAGGAACGTCGCGGACTTCATGTTCCATATGTCGAAATCATGCAGTATTTGAAACATCGATACTGTTTGCAATGCAATACACAATATCCTGAAACGATGTTGATCCCCGACATACTGAGATTTTGTCCTCTGCATGAAGGAAACGTTATATAGTATGACAAAAAATATCATGTTGTATTAATATGTAATGAAATTTCAGACCATGTATTTTTTCAAAATGAAAAATCCGACGGATTTTTTTTCATCCAAAGCATCATTCTGAAATTTTTGCCTGTTTGTACAGCGGAAGCAATTAACTTTTTGTAACAAAAAAGATATGAGTATCTTCCCTGAAGCGAGTTTATACTGAAAAAACATTCAGCTGTTGCCGGGGGATTCCGACAGGGGCCTCCGAAATTCTGCGGCTGACTGAGAACACACTCATAACGGCATACAGGAGTCTTCGTACATGATAAAAATCATGCCGCTGCTTGCGCCGGCTCTCATATTGGCCCTTTCGGGATGCAGTCTGGCCCCGGAATATCAGCGTCCCGAAATGGAGCTGCCCCAGACCTGGGACGAGACAAGTTCTATTGCCATTCAAACCAGATGGTGGGAACGCTTTCATGACGAAACTCTGAACGCGCTTGTGGAAGAAGCGCTTGCGCGCAATAAGAATATCGCGCAGGCCATGGCGTCCGTCCGGCAGGCGCAGGCCGCGCTCGGCGTTGCCCGCGACGCGCTGCTGCCGGTTCCGTCCGCCTCTCTGGACGGCAGTCGCACCATGGCGCGTGAAGACATGTCGCCCACGGCGCTGCAACACGGCGGCAGAAACAGCAACGCCTTCTCCGGCTCGCTGGCCGCAAGCTGGACGCTGGATCTCTGGGGCAAATACTGGAACGCCTCCGAATCGGCCAGAGCCTCTCTGGTCGCCACGGAAGCCGCGCGCGACAACGTCATTCTCACCGTCGCGGCCAGCACGGTGGAATCCTGGTTCTGGCTGAGCGCATATACCTGGCAGGAAGAAATCGCCGAATCCGTTCTCAAGAACCGCGAAGATTCCCTGACCCTGTATCAGAACCGTTTCGACAACGGCCAGATCAGCGAATACGATCTGTTGAGCATCCGCGCCAATGTGGAAACGGCGCGCAACGCGCTGGCCTCCGCGCGCATTGCCAAAAACGCGGCGGAAACGTCTCTGGCCGTGCTTCTCGGCCGCTCGCCCGCCGAAATCATGAAGATGAACAACCTCAAGGCTCCCTCGTCGCTCATGACCTCCCTGCCGACCACGCCGGCCCTGCCTGCGGATATGCCTTCGCGCCTGCTGGAACAGCGTCCGGACATACGGCAGGCGGAAGCCAATCTTCAGGCCGCCAACTATGACATCGGCGTGGCCCGTGCGGAATTTTTCCCCTCCTTCTCTCTGACCGGACTGCTCGGTACGGCCAGTCCGGAGCTGAACGAACTGTTCCGCGGCTTCAACGCCTATTCCATGATTTCCGGCGGGCTCAGCCTCCCGCTGAATTTCTGGACCATCAAGCGCGGCGTGGATTCCGCGCAGGCCGCCAAGGATTCCGCCATTGCGACCTATGAACTGACGGTGCTCAACGCCTTCAAGGAAGTCCGGGACGCCCTCGTCCAGCAGCGGGAATACGCCAATTCCGTCATGGCCCTCACCCGTCAGGTGGAATACCTGACCAAGGCCGTGGAACATGCGCGCACCCGTTACGACAGCGGCTTTGCCTCCTATCTGGATCTTCTGACCAGCGAAAGCAATCTTTTCACGGCGCAGCAGAGCCTTGCCGCCGCTCACGCCCAGCATCTGGTCAGCATTGCGGAAGTCTGCCTCGCCCTCGGCGGCGGCTGGCAGGACGGAGCCTTCCAGCCCCAGCCTGAAGATCAGACCGCTCAGACCCCGGCCGCTCCGGCCGGAACGGCTCAAACTCCGGCCGAACAGGATCAGACGGCCCGGGCCGCAAGCTCCGACGCACGCTGATCTTCACCTTTTTTCTTTGCATCCTGCTATGCCACAGAATATTTCAAGGAGATATCCGATGCCCAAATTGCGTGCTTTCGCGCCGCTCTTGCTGGCGCTTCCCCTTGTGCTTACCGGCTGCGACCGCATCCGGGGACTTTTCGGCGACGATACGCAGTCCGCCGCGCCCGCCATGGCAGGTCGCACCGTTCAGGTCTCCACGGTGACGCTGACGCCGCAGACCGTGACCATCGAACGCGAGCTGACCGGCCGCACAAGCGCATACCGCTGGGCCGAAGTGCGGCCCGAAGTGAGCGGCATACTCAAGGAACTCTGCTTTACCGAAGGGGCCATGGTCAAGGAAGGCGACGTCCTGTACCGCATAGAGCCGGACACCTATAAAGCCGCGCTGAACAAGGCGCGCGCCGATCTTGCCAGCGCGGAAGCCAATCTGAAGGTGACCCGGCTGCGCGAACGCCGCACGGCCGACATGCTGCGGGGCAAATCCGTGAGCCAGCAGGACTACGACGACGCCAAGGCGGCCCTGCAACAGGCGGAAGCCACGGTACAATCCTGCTCCGCCGCGGTGGAAACGGCGGAAATCAATTACCGCAGAACCGAAGTGCGGGCGCCCATCAGCGGCCGCATCACCATCAGCAACTTTACCGTGGGCGCACTGCTGACGGCCAATCAGACCACCGCGCTTGCCACCATATATCAGACGGACCCGATGTACGTCGAAATGTCCCAGTCTGCGGACGACCTCTATGCCCTCAAAAAACAGCTTGAGGAAGAAGGCAAGTCCAATGATGTGGAACCCTCGACCATCACCGCGCTGCTGACCATGGCCGACGGCAGCACCTATTCCGCAACCGGGCATCTGAACTTCACCGGCGTGGACGTGAATCAGAACACCAACACCATCACGCTGCGCGCCCAGTTCCCCAACCCGGACGGAAAACTGCTTCCCGGCCTCTTCGTGAACGCCCGGGTCATCATGGGCGAAGATCCGCAGGCCATTCTCGTGCCGCAAAAGTCCGTGCTGCGGGATCTTAAGGGCAACCCCTATGTGTACGTTCTTAAGGACGGCAAGGCCGAACGCCGCTCCATCACCCTCAGCCGCGCCATAGATACGAACTGGTATGTAACCGACGGCCTCAAACTGGGAGAAAAGGTCATTCTCAACGGCGTCAACAACGTCCGCAACGGTATGTCCGTGAAAGAAGTTGCCCTTCCCGAAACGTCGGATGCCGCCCAGTCGGAACAGCCTTCCGGAGGCAACGCCTGATGTCTCGTTTCTTTATCCATCACCCCATATTCGCCTGGGTGCTTGCCATTGTCACCATGCTGTTCGGCGTGCTGGCAATCTTCACCCTGCCGATTTCGCAATATCCCGAGGTAGCCTCGCCCTCCATCCGTATCCATACCCAGTATGCAGGCGCATCCCCCACCACCGTGGACCAGACCGTCACGCAGGTCATAGAACAGAACATGACCGGTATCGACAATCTGATCTACATGCAGTCGCGCTCCGACTCCTCGGGCATGTGTACCATCACCCTGACCTTTGAAGTGGGAACCGACCCGGACGTGGCCCACATGCAGGTTCAGAACAAGGTGCAGCAGGTTCAGTCCCAGCTTCCCTCGGCCGTTCAGTCCAACGGCGTGTCCGTGTCCAAGGGCAACGACAACATGTTCATGGTCGTCACCCTGTACTCTCCGGACGACAGCCTGCATGAAATCGATCTTGCCGACTACATCAGCACGAGCATCAAGGACGAAATCAGCCGTACTCAGGGCGTCGGAACCGTACAGGTGTTCGGCGGCAAATACGTCATGCGCATATGGCTCGACGCCGACAGGATGGCCAAGTACAATCTGACTCCGAGCGACGTGCGCACGGCCGTATCCACCCAGAATGCGGAAGTCACGGCCGGGCAGATGGGCGCCAACATGATCGACCGCCCCAACACGCAGGTGCTCAACTTCAACATCAAGGCGCAGAGCCTGCTCACCAATCCCGAACAGTTCGCCGACATTCTCCTGAAAGTGACGGAAAACGGCGAACGGGTACACGTGCGCGACGTGGCCCGCGTGGCCATCGGCACGGAAATGGACGGCATCACCAGTTATTACAACGGACACCCCGCTTCCGGTATCGGCATCACGCTCGCGCCCGGGGCAAACGGTCTGGAAACCGCAAATCTGGTCAAGGCCAAAATCGAGGAACTTTCCCACTACTTCCCGGACGGCATGGCCTACGAACTGGCCTTCGACACCACCCCGCCCGTGCTGGCCTCCATTCACGAAGTGGTAAAAACCCTTGTGGAAGCCATTTTCCTGGTCTTCCTCGTCATGCTGCTCTTTCTCCAGAGCTTCCGCGCAACCATCATCCCGACGATTGCCGTCCCCGTGGTTCTGCTGGGAACGCTGGGCGTGCTGCTTGCCTTCGGCTACAGCATCAATACCCTGACCCTCTTCGCCATGGTTCTGGCCATCGGTCTGCTGGTGGACGACGCCATCGTCGTCGTGGAAAACGTGGAGCGCGTCATTCAGGAAGAACACATCGATCCCGTGACCGCCACGGAAAAATCCATGGATCAGATCAGTTCCTCCCTGATCGGCATCGGGGTGGTGCTGTCCGCGGTGTTTCTGCCCATGGCCTTCATGGGCGGATCGACGGGCGTCATCTACCGCCAGTTCTCCGTGACGATCGTGACCGCCATGACGCTTTCCGTGCTGGTCGCGCTCATTCTGACGCCTTCGCTCTGCGCCAGCCTGCTCCGGGAACATTCGCAGGGGGCACAGCAGGGCTTCTTCGGCTGGTTCAACCGCATGTTCACCAGAAACCAGAACCGCTACACCAGGGGCGTTCACGGCATCGTCCTGCGCGGCGGCCGCCTCATGCTGATATATGTCCTTCTGGTGGGCGGTCTTGTCGTCGTTTACAAACAACTGCCCACCTCCTTCCTGCCTTCGGAAGACCAGGGCTCGGTCATGGTCATGCTCCAGATGCCGCCCAACGCCACGCTGGAACAGACCAAAACCCAGTTGAATGAGGTTTCCGACTACGTTCTGAATGACGAAAAGGACACTACCGATTCCTTCATGTTCGTGGCCGGCTTCGGCATGGGCGGCATTGCGGAAAATACGGGCATGGGCTTCGTCAAGCTCAAGGACTACGAGGAGCGCACCGAGCCGGGACAGGACGCGGCATCCGTGGCCGCCCGCATCCGTCAACGCTTCTCCGGCATTCTGGACGGCCAGCTCATCGCGGCCATTCCTCCCGCCATCATCTCGCTGGGCATGACCAACGGCTTCACGCTGGAATTGCAGGACAGAGGCGGCGTCGGACACGACGCCCTGCGCGAAACGGGGCAGAAATTCCTGAGCGCGGCCTTTGCCAACCCGACCATAGCCTATGTCCGCCTTACCGGGATGGACGACATCACCCAGTTCAACATCAAGCTGGACAACGCCAAGGCCACCAGCATGGGCCTGACCCTGGCCTCCGTAAACTCCGACGTTTCCGCCTATCTGGGCGGCTCCTACGTCAACGACTTCGTGCATAACGAACGCGTGAAAAAGGTGTTCATCAAGGGCGACTCCAACGTGCGCCAGAATCCGGAAGACCTGAACCGGATCAAGTTCAGAAACGACAAGGGAGAAATGGTTCCCTTCAACGCCATCTTCTCCACAAACTGGAGCTACGGCCCGGCAGTTCTCCAGCGTTACAACGCCATGCCCGCTCTGGAATTTCAGGGCGAACCAAAACCCGGCATAGCCAGCGGTCTTGCCATGGCCGCCATGGAAGAAGAAGTACGCAAGCTGGGCAACGACTTCGGCATGGAATGGACGGGCCTTTCCTATCAGGAAAAAATGGCGGGCAGTCAGACCACCATGCTGTACGCGCTCTCCGTTCTGGTCGTCTTCCTGGCCCTCGCCGCCCTGTATGAAAGCTGGACAATTCCCTTCGCCGTCCTGCTGGTCATACCGCTGGGCATCCTGGGGGCCGTCCTCGGCACCTGGGGGCGGGGCCTCACCAACGACGTGTATTTCCAGGTGGGTATTCTGGCCGTCATGGGCCTTTCCTCCAAAAACGCCATTCTGATCGTGGAATTCGCACGAAATTTGGAAGCGGAGGGCCGCTCGCTGGTCAGCGCAACGGTTGAGGCCTGCCGCATCCGTCTGCGCCCCATTCTCATGACCTCCCTGGCCTTTGGTCTGGGCGTGCTTCCCATGATGTCGGCTTCCGGCGCGGGCGCAGCCAGCCAGCACGCCGTGGGTACCGCCGTGTTCTGGGGCACGGTCTGCGCCACAGTTCTGGGGATTTTCTTCATTCCCACCTTCTTTGTGGTCGTATGCGGCAGCACCAGACGGATCAGCCTCTACCTGAGAAGGAAGTTCCGGCGTTTCCGCTGATCCAGGAACAAGTGCCGGCGGGGAAAGATTCTTCCTGCCGGCAGCGGCCTTTCCCAAAACACTGATCCATAAAAACCTGTGCGCGACGGTCATGCACAACCGCCGCGCACAGATTTTTAAATCGGCCTGACTCCCGGAATTTCTTCTCGGAACTCACCGAACGGAAAAGAACCGCCCGTATCTGCCCCGACCGCAGCCCTCTGCGCATCAGCTTTTCCGGCCCTGCGCCTTCTTTCCGCAGTCGCATCCCCCGGACTCAGCGGCCGCAAATTCCGCAGCCGCAAGCCCTGCCGGGAGATCCCCGCGCCTCATGCCCGGGCCGCAAGTCTTGCCGTGCCGCACGCCGCAGACCGACGCCGCAGCCCCCCGAGCGCAGCGGCAAGCTCTTCAGGGGGGATCTTCTTCAGCTCTCCCGATGCCGATCCGGGACGAGAGCTTCCCGCAATGCAGTGACGGCTTCCGCCAGGTCGTTCCCCTTCCAGGCGGCATAGCGATCGAGATGTGTGGGCGAGGCGTTTATGATGGCCACTTTGCCGCCGCACTGTACCGTCACTTCCGGAATGGCGGCTGCCGGATAGACCGTAAGACTGGAGCCGAGCACCAGCATGAGATCGGCCTTGCGGGCGTGCTGCTCGGCCATATTCAGCGCGTTTTCGGGAAGAGCCTCTCCGAAAAAGACGATATCCGGCTTGATGATGCCGCCGCACTTTGTGCAACGGGGAGTTTTCCCCTTTTTCGCGCTGAGGACAATTTCCTCATAGCTGTATACGACCCCGCACTGGAGGCAGTGGTGCCGCAGAGGGGAACCGTGCAGTTCGTACACCGTATGCGAACCGGCCTTTTGATGCAGCATGTCGATATTCTGGGTTATCACGGCCTTGAGTATGCCTTTTTCTTCCAGTTTCGCCAGCGTGGTATGAATGATATTCGGTTCTTTTTCGTCGAGATTATATAAAAAACTTCCCGCGTGACGGTAATAATACGAGGGGTCCTGTAAAAAATACTGAAGATCGAAAATCTTGTTCGCGTCGATGTCCTTTCGCCTGTAAAGCCCGTCCGGGCCGCGGAAATCGGGGATTCCGGACAGCGTTGATATACCGGCGCCCGTCAACGCCACACAATGTTCGGCCCGGGAAACGAGTGCTATCAGATCCTGTATCGTATTCATGAGAACCTTACGCTGTTTGCCGCCACGTCTGCGCCGTTCATGCCCCTGCCCTCTGCGCAGTTTTCCGATGCCGGACATTCTATCATGGCAGTATGTTCACAAAAAGTATAAAAAAAAAGGAAATGCCAGTACAGCCCCCCTTGCCGGGCCTTATATGCCGGCAACGCAGCGCATCAGGGAGGATTCATGCCGTCGGTCATCATACAGGGCAAACCGCTGCGGCTTGCCGTTCCCCGGGGATTCACCAACATACGGGCGGTGGCTCCGTCGATATTTGAAGAATACAGAAGAGCGCAGCGGATGCTTGCACTTTATGTAGACGCCTGCCACCTGGGCGGAACCTGCGCGTCCGGCATTCAGCTTCTCGATCCCTTCATCGAGGTACTGATGCCGGAATCCGGCTCCTTTGTAAGAACGATGACGAACGAATTTTTCGAAAGCTGTAAATTTGAAGTGGCGCAAAACATTCTGGGGGCCGGATGCGGAAGCGTCCTCCCCGCCGAAGCCAGTCCCCGCCCGCAGAGCGTTTTTGCCGACGGGCCGGGCTGGTTTTCCTGCTGCAGTCTGAAATATGTAAAAAAAACGGACGATCCGGCAAAAAACGACAGCTTCGCGCCCTCCGTTGTCGGAAACATCGTGTTTCTCATACGGGAACACCCGATCATCGTGAATCTTCATAAAAGCGCAGATACAAACAATCCTCTTGAAAGCTTCAACTGGCTGAAAAACGTCACCCGGGATTACAGAGGCCTTCTGCTGCGCATCAACGGGCTGATTTAGCGCAAAGACTCAAGGCGGACGGATCGCCCGCACAGCCTGCTCCGGCTCCGCGCCTCCGATATCACGCCCGGAACCGCGGCACCCGGTCAGCCCGTACCGATCCCCCGCCCCGGTACCCGCAACGCGCACGACACATCATACGAAACACTCCCCCGGAAAGCCGACCTCGCCAAGGCCCTGCCCGCCGGACAGCCCCGGAACGCCCCCGGTAGTCCCGCCTTCCGCAGACAGGCTCCGGATCTCCCCATCCGAACAGATGAGACCGCATCCGCTCACGCCCCACGCCCGGAACCGCAGCACCCGGTCAGCCCGTACCGATCCCCCGTCCATAGCCGCCGCGCCGCCCTCCGCCCGCAGAACGCCCCCACGTCCCGGAACAGCGGCCGCACAAACAGCTTTTCCGTCCCCGGCCTCTTCCGCCCGCTTCCGACACTCCCCGGCTGCTCCGGCAAAGCCCCGGGCATGGCCGAAAATTCCGCCCCCGGCTTCCACAGGAGCGGATTCCGGCTTCCCTCCTCTCCCGCACAAAAAAAAGCGGCAGGCTCGAGCGTATCGAACCCGCCGCACGGCATGGCATCCGAAGAAGGGGTTATTCTTCGAAATCTTCAGGCAGTTCAAAGTTGAAGTACACGTTCTGCACGTCGTCATGCTCTTCGAGGGCATCGTTCAGACGCATGATCTTGCGGGCGGTTTCCGCGTCGACGGGCACCGTCACCTTGGGCACCATGTTGATCTCGGCGGATTCCATCGCGACGCCCTGCCCTTCGAGGGCTTCGCGCACGGCGTTGAAATCTTCAAAGGAGGTGTAGATGCCCCAGCTTTCATCCTCGTCGCGAACATCGTCCGCCCCGGCTTCCAGCGCAAGATTCATCACGGCGTCTTCGTCGGGATATTTTTCCTTCGAGAGCATGATGACGCCCTTGCGGTCGAACTGGAAGGACACGGAGCCGCTTTCGCCGAGGCTGCCGCCGTGCTTGGTGAAGATGTGACGCACATCGGCCACGGTGCGGTTCTTGTTGTCCGTGGCGGTTTCCACGATAACGGCGACGCCGCCGGAGGCGTAGCCTTCGTACATGATTTCCGTCAGATCTCCGCCGGCATCCTGGCCGGTACCCTTACGGATGGCGGCCTCGATCTTGTCCTTGGGCAGGTTTACGGCCTTGGCTGCGGCGATGGCCGAGCGCAAACGGGCATTCCCCGCCGGGTCGCCACCGTTTTTCGCTGCGATGATGATTTCCTTGGCGGCCTTGGTGAATACCTTGCCGCGCTTGGCGTCCTGTGCCCCTTTGCGCAGCTTGATGTTAGCCCATTTGCTGTGTCCAGACATAAAATTAAGCCTCCGCACGCTTTGCAGCCGCATCCGGGCTGCCCTTGTATCCCATGCCGACCTCGAAAATTTCCTTGCTTTCGGCACGGGAGCTGTTGGGTTTGAAGGTTTTGACCGTGGAAAAGCGCAGTCTCAGAGCCTGCGCCAGTTCCTGAAAATCCGGCCCCATAAATATTTTTGCGATGAAACTGCCGCCCGGCTTCAACCAGAGATCGGCAACCTGCACCGCTTCAAGACAAAGCTCGAGAGAGCGGGCCTGATCCGTGAACTTTGTGCCCGTGGTACGGGGGGCCATATCGCTCATGACCAGATCGAAAGGCCCCGCTTCGTCAAGCATACGTTCAAAATCCGCGCTGCGCTCGAACACATTTTCCTGAAGAAAGGTGACGTTGGCCGGAAAGACCGTTTCCGTCGTCTGAAGGTCGCAGCCCCAGACGTGGCCCTTCAGGCCCACCCGTTCCGCAGCGTAGAGACTCCAGGAACCGGGAGCGGCGCCCAGATCCAGCACCTTCATTCCGGGTTTCAGCAGGTGGAACCTTGCGTCCATTTCCTTGAGTTTATACACTGAACGGGCGGGATAATTCTCCCGCTTTGCCTTCAGAAAATAGTGATCTCGATATGTCTTCATGGCTGATCCGAGCTTATTAGCCTATTTTTTTTCCCTCGCCAAGAGGCAGAAACACAGCTTTCCCCATGAGCCAGCGTCCCAGCCGTATCCGCATCCACGATTCCCTCGGGCGTCTCCGCAGCCTGGCAGAAGGCCCGGAAGCCTATGATTTTCTCAATATGGCGGAATTTCACGCAAAAGAGCGGGCTTCCGCTCTGGTTCTCGGGCTTGGCCCCTGTCCCGCCCGGCTTGACGGCTTCATACGAAAAAATATTCCGGAAAAGGCTCCCGTCTACTGGATCGAATGTCCGGACTTTCTTGCCGCGCTTGAACAGGCCGCCGCAACGCCGCAGATTCCGGAACAGTGGATACGCCTCGACCTGCGCTCCGGAGTTCAGCCGCTGATCCGCCTGCTTGAAGAACAATCCCCCGCGCTTTTTGCCTACCGGCAGGCGCGCCGTCTCTTTCCCGAATTCTGGGGCCCTCTTCTCGCCGAGTGCCGTCTGGGAGGAGCGCGCCGCGAACGGACGGAAAAGCCCCGCACCCAGGGCCGCCGGACGGTTCTCCTGCCCGGAAGCTCCCATGACCTCCTGTATCAGGAACTGCGTCAGGCCTTTGAACAGGAAGGCGTCACCCCCCTTCCGCTTCCCGGAGCGGAGGGAGCTTCCCTGCCCGATCCCGACGCGCTTGCCGCTCTTTTGCAGGAAGAAACGCCGGAAGCTCTCGTA
The DNA here is from genome assembly GCA_019119045.1 of Candidatus Mailhella merdavium. GTDB lineage: Bacteria > Desulfobacterota > Desulfovibrionia > Desulfovibrionales > Desulfovibrionaceae > Mailhella > Mailhella merdavium. The sequence goes on from DWXS01000008.1 coordinate 38,883, forward strand.
TCCGTCAATATACACGGCCTCGATCCTGAAGGAAACGTCTTTCATCTGCTCCGGGCTGCGGGAGTTCCCGTCTGCATCTGGTTTGTCGATAACCCCTGGCAGATCCTTTCCTCGCTGCGCCTGCCCTGGTGGAAGGACGCGCTTGTGCTGACCAGCGACGCCTCCTTTCTGCCCGGGCTGCGTGCCTGCGGCGCGCAGAGGGCGGAATTCATGCCGCTGGCGGCGTCCTCCTTCTTTCTTTCCCCGCCTGCGGCTCCGCTGCCGGAACATATCCGCGTGCTTTTCGTCGGACGGAGCCGCTTTCCGGACAGGGATGCCTTTTACGCGGCGGCCCGCCGTCATCCGCTTCCGGCAGAACGGGCCCGCGAGCTTCTGCGCCGGGGGGAGCGGCCCGATTTTCACTGGTGGAAGCAGCGCATAGACGAAATCCGGGGCCGTTCCGCTCCGCTCTGGCCGGGCAACGAGATGCGCGAATACGGCAGAGGAGCCGAAGAGCTTGCGCTGGAAAACCGCCTCATGTGGCTGAGGGAGGCGGCCCGGCTCGGAAGCGGAGAACATCCGGCCCTCGCGCTGGTCGGGGATGAGGACTGGAAAAAACTGCTCTGCGCGCCGGCCCTCTTTCTTCCCCCCGTGGATTATTACGGAAGCCTGCCCGGCCTGTACCGGGCCGCGCCCTTCACGCTGGATGTCACCAGCCTTCTTCTGCCCGGCGGCCTCACGCAGCGGCACTTCGACGTCTGGCGCGCCGGAGGCTTTCTGCTGACGGCCACGGGCGAGGGCATGAACATCTTTCCCGCAGAACTTTCCGAAGCCGTCCTGCTGCGCCGCCCCGGGGATCTTCTGCATAAAGTGAAGATGCTGGAAAACGACGAAGCCCTCCGGGAGAGCCTGCGTTCTTCATGGCAGAAGGAAATTGCGCGGAAGCACCTCTACACGCACCGGGTCCGGGCCATTCTTGAGCTGGCGAAAAAGCTTGACGGAGCTTCATTGCAAGTGTAAAGGCAAACAGTTCCTGATAAGTAATCATTGCCTGACGGGAACAATGCGTTATCCATAAACCATGCGGGGATTTCGCATCATTTACTCAGTTTATGGAGGCTTACCATGACCAAGCAGTTTGAAGTGTACAAATGCGCTCATTGCGGCAACATCGTTGAAGTGGTTCACGGCGGCGGGGCATCTCTCGTCTGCTGCGGCGAAAAAATGAAGCTTCTTGCCGAAGGCACCAGCGACGGCGCGAAGGAAAAGCACGTTCCCGTGCTGGAAAAGACCGCCACCGGCTGGAAGGTGAGCGTCGGCTCCGTTGCCCATCCCATGGAAGAAGCTCACTATATCGAATGGATCGAGCTGCTTGCCGACGGAAGAAGCTACAAGAAATATCTCAATCCCGGTGAAAAGCCCGAAGCTGAATTCTGCATCGACGCGGCCCATGTGACTGCCAGAGAATACTGCAATCTGCATGGTCAGTGGAAGGCCGAAGCCTAGTTTTTCCGAAACTGCGCCCCGTCTCTGACGGCGGCGTCCTTTCCCCCGTACCCCGTACCAAGGAGTATTGTCATGGAAAAGTATGTTTGCTCAGTCTGCGGCTATGAATATGATCCTGCTCAGGGCGATCCAGACAACGGCGTCGCGCCCGGCACCCCCTTCGACAAACTGCCCGAAGACTGGGTCTGCCCCATCTGCGGCGCTCCCAAATCCCAGTTCGATCCTGCGTAACCAGCGTTCAGCCGTTTGACGGGGTCATGCTGCGCATTGCCCCTGAAAACGGATATGCGAACAATATCCACCAAAAGGGAGGGCCGTCCTCCCTTTTTTCACTTTCAAGGAGAGAACATGCAACCTGTTCTGCTGAAACCCGGTATTCACTGGGTGGGCGCGGTGGACTTCAACCTGCGCAACTTCCACCATTACAGCCGCTCCCCGGAGGGAAGCACCTATAACGCCTATCTGATCCAGGACGAAAAAACCGTTCTGGTGGATACGGTCAGCCACCATTACTTTGACGTTCTGGCCGACCATATTTCCGCGCTCGTCGATCCCCGGAAGGTTGATTACATCATCTGCAACCATCTGGAACAGGATCACTCGGGCGTACTGCCCCGCATCGTGGAACTGTGCAAGCCGGAAAAGATTTTCTGCTCGACGATGGGCCTGAAGTCCATCACCCGGCAGTTCAATACGGAAGGCTGGCCCATTGTCGCGGTGAAGGACGGGGAACGCCTGAACATAGGCAAGCGCAACATCACCTTCCTTGAAACGCGCATGCTGCACTGGCCGGACAGCATGGTTTCCTATGTCGAGGAAGACCGCGTTCTGTTCAGCAACGACGCCTTCGGTCAGAACGTGGCCACCTCCCGCCGCTTTGTGGACGAATACGAACGTCCGCTTCTGCTGCGGGCCATGAAGGATTATTACAATAATATCGTTCTGCCGTATTCGCCCATGGTCATCAAAACGCTGGACAGAGTCGCCCAGCTCGGCATTCCGATCGATATCATCGCTCCCGACCACGGTCTGATCTTCCGCACCCCGGAAGACGTAAAATTCGTGCTGGATTCCTACCGCGCCTTTGCCGAACAGAAGCCCAAGCTGCGCGCCGTGGTCGCCTATGAAAGCATGTGGGGAGCCACGGAAAGCATGGCCTACGCCGTGGGCGACGGACTCGACGACGAAGGCGTGCCCTATGTGCTTCTGGACATGCAGCACAACCATGTGAGCGCGGTCATGAACGAGCTTGCCGACAGCGGCGCGCTCATTCTCGGTTCCGCCACGCGCAACAACATGCCCATGGTCAACATGGTCGCGCTCATGGCGCACGTGAAGGGTCTGAAGCCCCAGAATCTTGTCGGCGCCACGTTCGGAGCGCACGGCTGGTCGGGCGAGGCCCCCAAGATGATGGCCGAAGAACTGGCCTCCATGAAAGTGGACGTCATCGGCGAACCCGTCCGCGCACACTTCGGCGCAAAGTCTGAAGAACTGGCCGCCTGCCGCGAACTCGGTGCGGCCGTGGCCCGGGCCCTCAAGGAAAAAGTCAAGGCGTCCGCATAGCACGCCGCCTGCCGGGGCAGCCCGGCAGGCCTGCCGCGCCCTGTTCCGGCAGGGTATGTCGCTTCCCCAGGGGGAAAGGAGACTGTATGGATCTGGTCATGCTTTCACGGCTGCAATTCGCCGTAGCCGTATTCTTTCACTTCATTTTCGTGCCCCTCACGCTGGGTCTCACCGTTCTGCTGGCCATCATGGAAACCATCTATGTGCGCACCGGCGACGAAACCTACAAGCGCATGGCGAAATTCTGGGGCAAACTCTTCCTCATCAACTTCGCGCTCGGGGTTGTGACGGGCATCACGCTGGAATTCCAGTTCGGCACCAACTGGTCGAAGTATTCGGCCTATGTGGGCGATATTTTCGGCGCGCTGCTGGCCATCGAAGCAACCGCCGCCTTCTTCCTCGAATCCACCTTCGTCGCGGTCTGGACCTTCGGCTGGGATCGGGTGGGGAAAAAGCTGCACTGCTTC